>JAZDGE010000329.1:0-2377 GCA_043807175.1 Acidobacteriota bacterium | reverse complement strand
CCGACATCTGGGTCAGGGGGCCGTGGCGATGGCCTTTCTGGGCGAGCGCCTGCGCGTCGTCCTCGCCTCGGAGCACGTGCCGCTGCGGCGGGCGGTGGATACCTTGAGCCGCGAGCGGTTGGTCGAGGTCACCGGGTTGCTCGACGCCGTCTGCGTCGTCGGCGTAAGCTGGCGTCGCCACGACTGGCGCTCGCCGGACTGAATCCGCACGCCGGCGAAGCGGGGTTGTTGGGCTCGGAGGAGACGGCGACACTGGTGCCGGCGCAACAGGCAGCGGTGCGGGCCGGCTACAGGTTGGCGGGGCCGTTGCCGGCCGACTCCCTCTTCCGCCGGGCCTACGATGGCGAGTTCGACGGCGTGGTGGCGCTCTATCATGACCAGGGTTTGATTCCGGTCAAGATGCTCGGCCTGGGCGCGGCGGTGAACGTGACGTTGGGCCTGCGTGTGCCACGCACTTCGCCAGATCATGGCACTGCCTTCGACCGGGTCGGCAGCGCCGAGGTGCGCAGTGAAGGCATGGTGGCGGCCTTGCGCATGGCCGCGCAGCTCGCCGCTTCTTAGCCGCGCACCAGCGTCAGCGTGCCGGCCCCCGGGGCCTGGAAGGAGAGGCGCGGGCTCTGGCGCAAGGCTTCCTCGCTGACGCCGGTGACACGTGCCAGCCGCCGCAGTTGATCCTGCTGAGCGTCAAACAGCGCCTGGTAGCGTTGCGCGAAGGGAGAAGGTGCCAGCGTGGCGACCAACTCGCCGCTGCCCTGTCGCACGAAATGCAGCGCCGAGACTTGCCCGGCCAGCTCGCCGAGGTCGACCAGATCGGCCAACCGTTCGACTGGCCGGAACGCGGCCCACAAGTCGTCGCGCAAAGCTGGCGGCCAGGCGGTGTCGGACAAGGCGACGCGAAAGGCCTCTTTGGCCACGAGGTAGCCGTCGTAGTTCTGTTTGCCGGCGCGCTCGAGCAGGTCATCGAGGTAGTCGACGAGCTCCGGCTCGGCGGCGAGATGGTCGTAGACGCGGTGCGGGGCGAACGGCGCCAAGTGGTCGACCGCACGCACCAGGGCCAACACCCGGGCCTCGTTGAAGGGGAGCTCCTCCGCCGAGTGGGTCGCGATAGCGGCGCGGACCAGCTCGAGCTCCTCCTGGTGCAGCAACGGGCGATAGCGTTGGAGCTCATCATTGAAGATGCGGGCGCCATAGGCGCGGTGGAGCTTGCTGCCGCGGTAGCTCACCCGTGCCGCGTAGGCGGTGTGCCCGAGATCCTGATGGACGTGAATGATGCGCATCAAGAGGCGCTCACGCGGCGAGAAATCGGGCAGCGCGCGCAGCTGGGCATAGACCTGTTCGGCGAGCTCGATGTTGGCGCAGATCCGGCGGATGCCGCGGTCACCCATGGCCCGGCGACGACTGGCGAGCTCCTGGTAGATGAGCTTGTGCACCAGATCGCGCAACAGCTCGTGCAAGGGCAGGGCGTCGATCCCCTCGAGGGCGCGTTGGCGGGCGCACAGCGCCAGCAACTTCTCGGTCTCGTCGACAAAACGCTCGAGCAGGGTGCGGCTGTCGGGCGCCAACAGATAGGCGAAGGCGCTGATCTCTGCCCGGAGATTGCGGGTGCTGCGTTGCATGGCGCGCTGGTCGAGGCGCCCGCCCAGGCGATGCGGCGCCTCCCAGGGCATCGCCGCCAGGCGCAGGCTGGTGTCCATCTCCAGGCGGAAGCGCTCGATAGCGCCGGCGCGGATCTTTTCCTGCTCGGAGAGGTTGTCCCACACCGTGTCGAGATCAATGCCAGGCATGAACGGCGCCTGCTCGGCTAGCGCCGCCAAGCCATCGCTGGTGGTTCGGTAGGCTGGTTCCACCAGCCCCAGGGCTTGCGCCTGGGCTTTGCGTTCCGGAGCCGAGGCGTCCGGCGTGGGGCGCAGGACCTTCTGCGGTCCGTCGATCTGCCGCGGCGTCTCGCCGCGCAACTCGGCCTGCTCCGCCTCGCGCAGCCGTTGCTCGAGACCGGGGTGAACACCAGGGAGGAGGCGCGGGTGCGCCGATTTCTTGATCTCGACCACGAACGCTAGCCTAGACGGGGCGCCCCCTCGTCGCAACCACTCGGCGGCGGCAGGCGTCCCCCCACCATTGGTCTCTGATCAGGGCTCGCCGGGCCGGGGCGGCAGGCAGGAAGCGCGGCCCCGCGGAGGGTTCTGCCGGCCGGGCGCTTCTGCTATGAACGGGGCGGGGAGAAGACCATGGTTGGACGTTCACCTATCCACGCACCTGCGCCCCTGACGGTGGCGGACCTGAGCATCCCGGTCTTCGCCGGAGTGGACGCGGAGGTGTTGGGCAGCTTCCTCGCGGCGGGGACGACGCAGACCCGACAGGCCGGCGAGTATCTGCTGCA
>JAZDGE010000328.1:0-7486 GCA_043807175.1 Acidobacteriota bacterium | reverse complement strand
GGCGTTCACCGTGCCCTCCGGCCAGTAGCGGGTCGGGCGGACCTGCTTCAGCGGCCAGAGATCTTGGGGCCGACCTCGCTCTTCCCATTGTGATGAGACCCCTTGCCGCCACGGGAAAAGGCAACATGCGCCCCTCCGTCTGCTTTTTCCGCGGTCGACCAAGGGCTCGCTCCTCCGGCGGCGAGCCGCCTTCGGCACGTGCCGCTATTCTTCACTCAGCAGGAGGGCGAACATGACGAACTGGGCGACCACGCTGGCAATCCTCGTCGGACTGGCAACGGCGGCAGTAGCCGTCCAGCCTGAGCCGGTCATCACGGTTGATCTCCTTCGCCTGGCAGGCGTCGACGTCAACGGCGCGGGGCCGCTGCTGGTGAGAGCCGATCCCCCGCACAACCGCATCGTTCTCGCCAACACGCTCACCTCGTCGGTGTCGATCATCGACGGCGCGACGCACCGCGTCCGCAACGTGGCGACCACCACCCGGGTGCCGCAGTACCTCAAGAGCGAGGCACTCGCCATCAGCGGGCGGGACGGGACGATCGTCGTGATCGGCGAGCGCACCGTGCACGTGATCCCACCCGGCCACGAGCGGGCCATCTCTCTGCCCACCGGCGAGCAGTACGAGTCGGCCGCAATCGACGAGCAGACCGGGAAGGTCCTGCTGGCCAGCCGGGCGAGCGAGGAGCTGGCGCTGGTCGACCCGGCGCGTGGCTCCGTGCAGCGCATCCCCTGGACGAAGGGAACGGAGAGCTTCGCCAACCTCAACCAGACCCCCCCACCACCGCTGCGCAAGGTCGTCGCCGATCCGGTACTCGGCCGCTTCGTCGCGGTGGACGGTACCGCCGCCATGCTCCACCTGGTGGACCCGGGCGATGGTCGTGTGGTGTCGAGTCGCGCCCTCCCGCTCACCACCGGCGGGCGGTGGCACCTGGCCGGCTACGATCCCCTCCCCCATGCCCTCTATCTCGTGACCGAGACCGCGCAGCGCAAGGTCATGCAGGCCGCCAAGATCCGCATCGACGCCGGGGCCGACCAGGTGGTGGCGTTGCCGGGCCTCGCCGAAGGCGTCGGCATCACCTGCAGCTCCCGCCGGGACGAGCTCTACATCGGCTACGACAACGATCCCACCTTGCATGTGGTCGACTTCAAGGCCGGCGGCCAGGTGACCGAAGTGCTCCTTCCCGCCTACGGCAACGACGCGGCGGCGCTCGACGAGGAGGGCGGC
Source organism: Acidobacteriota bacterium (assembly GCA_043807175.1). Classification (GTDB taxonomy): domain Bacteria; phylum Acidobacteriota; class Thermoanaerobaculia; order Thermoanaerobaculales; family Thermoanaerobaculaceae; genus JAZDGE01. The sequence continues at coordinate 6,261 of JAZDGE010000328.1, read as the reverse complement.
AAGCTCTACGTAGCCAGTTGGGCATTTGGCGAGATCGACCGGGTGAGCCTCGAGACCCGTTCGCTCGAGCACCGCTACAAGGACCTCGGCGTGATTCCGCACATGTTCAGCATGGCCTTCAATCCGGCCACTCGCCGGCTGTACATCCCGCTCGGCGCGAGCGCCGTCAACGGATCCTTCGGCGCGGCAGTGACCGCTCTCGATCCGGCTACCGGGGCCACCGAAAAGGTGCGCACGGGCTGGGCGCCGATCGACATCACCTGGGCGGAGAAGCGCCAGGCGCTGCTGGCCTTCAGCTCCGAGGACGCCTTCGCCGAGGTTACCCCCGGAGGCGAGGTGCAGACCCATCCCCTGCCCTTCGCCTACCCGATCGCCGCCGGCCCGGCGCCGGGCGGCGACCTTTACCTCGCCTACGGGCCGCACCAGTCCTACTGGCCGGTGGTGTACATCTGGGGTTCCAAGAACGGCCTGCTGCTGATCAAGGGCGATGACCTGTCGTTCTCCGATCGCCGCTTGCCGCGGCAGGCCCATCGCATGGTGCTGGACCAGCGTGGCGCCCTCTATCTGCTGCAGAACAGTTGGGGCAAGGAGAAGCAGTTCCTGACGGTGATGCGGGACGTCGTGCGGGAGTTCGTGCCCGAGTCTCGGCTGGAGCTCGACGACACCTTCGAACGCGAGAACACCCCTCGCCTGCTGGCCTACGACGCCGCGCGGGACTGGCTGATCGTCGGGCGCGAGGCGGAGACGGACGGTACCCCGGGAGTCGTCCACGTCATCGATCTCGCCACCCGCCGCAGCCTTCACCGCCAGGAGGTCGGGTTGTCGCCGACTCACTGCGTGGCGGACTCATCCCGGCTTTACGTCGCCAACTTCGGCTCCGACTCGATCTCGGTGATCGACACCAAGGACTGGAGCTGCCGCGAGATCGCAGCCGGCAAGCAGCCGCTTCGCCTGGCAGTAGCGGGCGACCTCCTGCTGGTGGCGAACCACGGCGACCGCACCGTGACGCTGGTCAACCGGCAGGACCTCACGGCCGTCTCGATCCCGGTCCCCTGCGCCGGCCGCCTCGACAACCTCGCCTGGCTGGGAGGCGAGGCGATCCTCACCGCCCACGCCGCCGGTCGGCTGGAGATTCTCTCCCTCGATCCAGCGGCCCGCCGAGTCACCCTCCTCCACCGTCTCGACTACCCGTTCGGGGACACCCGCTTTGACAGCCGAAATGTCGCCTTCTTCCTCGACGGCCAGTACGGCGATGCCGTATTCGAGATCACCCGCATCCTCGCCGACCCGGCGGGGCGGCTGTGGGTGAGCGACTTTCTCTCGGGCAAGGTCTTCCTGTTTGATCGCCGTTCACGCGCTCCCCAGTAGACGCTGCGCCTTCCGGACAGCGACTGGAGCCGCTCGATCGCTGCCGCTCGCCGGCATCGGCCAACTGCACCACCTCGCGCGCTTCCTCGCGAGGCCCTATATTGAGGAGTAGTCGGGATATCCCGGAGGTGTTCCTTGGACCGCCGACGTCGTTCCTGCATGACTCCGGCGCTTGCCGCGGCGATCATCGTCGTGGCCGCCCTCGCCGCCGCCGCGCAACCGCCTCGCCCCGGGCCGCGCCGCCTTCTGCGCGCCGCTCCTCTTCCCGCGGTGCAAGCTCTGCAACGCCTCGAGGGCTGCGACGGTTTTCGTGCCTACCTGGTCGACGCGATCGTCGAGCAGCTCGTGCGCTCGTGGCTCGGCCGCTGGCGCTTCCTCGACGGCTTGCCGGTCTCCAGTGGCAACGGGGAGTCCAGCGGCCCTACTGACTACACGACCACCAACAACCAGGAGGCCGGGGTCGATGAGCTTGACCTGGTGAAGACCGACGGCTGGCACCTCTACGTCGCGATGGACGGCTGGTTGCGGATAGTGCGCTCCTGGCCCGCGGCCGAGAGCGAGGAGCTGGCCGCCCTCAAGCTCCCCGGTTACACCCACGGTCTCTTCCTGCGCCACGATCTGGTCGCCGTGCTTTCGGACGCCTCGGGAGTCCGCCCCCTAACCAACGAGTGGCGGCCGGCTACCCGCATCGACCTGGTGGACGTGAGCAACCGCGAAGCTCCCGCTCTCCGGCGCACCGTGGAGGTGGAGGGCACACTGGTCGGGGCACGCCTCATCGACGGCGAGCTCTACGCCGTCCTCACCACCTGGCTGCCGGTTCCGGAGCAGGCCTGGAACCTCCTCTGGCAAGGTGATCTGGGGCTGCCCGAGGTGCCCATCGATGCCTCTCCCGCCGAGCGCGAGGCGGCCGCGGCCAAGGCACGCGAGATACTTCGTCCCCACGTGGAGGTGATCGCTCGCGATCTCGACCTCGACAAGGTGATCCCCGCGCTTCGTGATCGGGATCTCGCAGCCGGGACCGAGGTCGAGAAGCCGATGCTCGGCTGCGCCCAGATCTTCCGCCCCACCAAGGTGGGCTCCTTCGGGATGCTCAGCCTCATCCATCTGGACCTCGACGCGGTGCCGGGCGGAGGTGGCGTGGTGAGCGGCGTCGGCCTGCTGGCCGATGGCTGGACGGTCTATGCCACCTCCCGCACCCTCTATGTAGCCAACGGGCAGCCGTGGTGGTGGTGGGGCAGCAGCGAGGCGTCGGCGGCAATCCACAAGTTCTCCCTCGGCGATCCGGCCGCCCCCGTGCGCTACCTGGCCAGCGGTACGGTTCCTGGCTATCTCCTGGACCAGTTCGCGATGAGCGAGCACCAGGGGTGCCTGAGAGTGGCTTCGACCGAGCTCGCCTGGTGGGGGGCCGGCGACGAGAACCGGCGCCGGGGCTCCGCTGTCACCGTGCTCAAGGACGACGGCCGCGGCGCCCTGACCCAAGTCGGCCAGGTGAGTGACATCGCCCCCGGCGAGCGGATCTTCGCCGCCCGCTTCCTCGGCGAGGTGGGGTTCCTGGTCACCTTCGAGCAGGTCGATCCCCTCTTCACCCTCGACCTCGCCGATCCGACCAAACCGAGAGTGGTGGGGGAGCTGGTCCTGCCTGGTTTTTCCTCCTACCTCCACCCGATGAGCGAAGGGTACCTCCTCGCGGTGGGCCGCGCCGAGGACTCGACTGGACGACCCAACGAGCTGGCTGTCAATGTCTTCGACGTACGGGACCCGGCCAGACCCCGGCTGGCGCAACAGCACGTGATCGAGCGCGGAGATCACGCCTGGTCGTGGTCGGAGGCGCTCTCGGACCCCCACGCCTTCACCTTCCGCCGCGGCATCCTGTCACTCCCCGTCGGCCTGGTTAGCATGAACGAGTGGCTCAGCGGCCTCGTGGTCCTCGAGGTTGACGCCACGACGGGGATTCGGGAGCTCGGCCGCGTGAACCACGCCGACATCGCGAGTCCCGGCGGCTGGGCGTGGATGCGGCGCAGCGTCTACGTCGAGCAGTACCTCTACTCGCTCTCCAGCGCCGGCCTCAAGGCCTCGCTGCTCCAGCGGCCCGGCAACGTGGTGGCGGTGGTACCCTTCCGCCGCGCTCCGCCAAAGCCCTAGGAGCCTGTCGGCTAGCCCAGTCACCTCCTGGTTGCTGCGTGCATGCTGCTGCCACCCCGGGGTCGCGTCCACGATCGGATGCCGCCTCCGGCGCGCGAAGGCCACGGAAACCCGCGCGGGTACTCGCTGCTGGAAAGATGTAGACCCGATCACCTCGGTCGCGCGACCGTATGGAGTCTCGCCCACCTCCCACCTCACCACGGTGGGGTCGCCGAGGCGGGCCACCACCGCCAGCAGGTAGGAGGCAAGCTTGGGCGCTTGCCCGGCGACCGATCTTGACCTGCTCCACAGCCGTAGCAGAAGGTCTCGAAGCGGGGCTTCTTCTACTGAGCCCGGCAACCCCAGAGGCAGGTGGAGCACCTCGACTCGTGAGTCCTGGGGTTAACCCGCATTTCCTACCGCATGTCCTGCTGCAAGCGCCGAGTGCACGCCATCTCGGGCCGTACTTGCTTGGCGTTTCGCGGAGAGCTTCCGGCCGGGCCTCTAAAGTGCGGCGATGTCCAGCTCGCCGGCGCGCAGCGCTCGCAGCCCCTCGAGCGCTGCCAGGCCACCCTCGAGCGTGGTCATGCACGGGATCCCCTGCTGCAGGGCGGCCAGGCGAATGGCGGCGGCGTCGCTGCGGCCCTTGCCACCGCGGGGCGTGTTGAGGACCAGCCCGACGCGGTGGTGGCGCAGGACGGTCACGGGATCGTGCCCGCCCTCGCCGATCTTGTCGAGCACGGTGGCCGACAGCCCGTGGCGGGCGAGCAGCTCGGCGGTCCCGCGGGTGGCGAACAGTGGCAGCGAAAGCTCGGCAAGGCGACCGGCGAGGTCGGCCGTCTTCTGGCGCCCCTTGTCGCGATCCGCGAGGCTGACAAGGACCGCTCCGTCCTCCGAAAGCCGGCAGCCAGCCGCGCGGATCGCCTTGGTCAGGGCGGCGCCCAGGGTCGGTCCCGAGCCCAGCGCTTCGCCCGTGGAACGCATCTCCGGTCCGAGCACCGGATCGACGCCGAAGCGGGCGAAGGGAAAGACCGGCACCTTGACCCAGACCCGGCCGCGCGGGTCTGCCGCCGGGGGCCTGAGCTCGGCGAGGCTGCGGCCGACCATGAGACGAGCGGCGAGCCGAGCCCACTCCACCCCGCCTGCCTTGTGGAGGAAAGGCACCGTGCGGCTGGCGCGGGGGTTCACCTCGAGCAGGTAGAGGGTGCCGTTGACCGCGGCGAACTGCAAGTTCATCAACCCGATGGCGCCAAGATGGGGGGCGAGCGAGCGCGCCACCTCCAGCATCGTCGCCTGGGCCGCCGGCGAGATCGTCTGCGCCGGAAAGACCTGCATCGAGTCGCCGGAGTGAATCCCGGCCGGCTCGATATGCTCGAGCGCCCCGCAGGGATGAACATCGCGGGAGTCGGTGAGAACGTCGAAGTCGACCTCCACCGCGTCCTCGAGGAAACGATCGATGAGCAGGGGGTGCTCGGCCGAGACGCGGACGGCGTTGGCGAGGCGGAAGCGCAGCTCTTCCTCGTTCCACACCATCGCCATGCCTTCGCCTCCCAGCACGAACGAGGGGCGGAGCATGAGCGGGTAGCCGATCTCGCCGGCGGCGATCAGCGCCTCGGCCTCATCCTGCGCGGTGCGGCTGACCGGCACGGTAATGCCAAGGGAAGCGCAGAGGGCTGCGAACTCCCGCCGATCCTCGGCGAGGGCGATGCCCCGCGGCGGCGTGCCGAGGATGCGCACTCCCGACCGCTCGAGGCGCGCCGCAACCTTGAGCGGCGTCTGCCCTCCCAGACCGACGATGACACCGCGCGGGCGCTCGCGCTCGCAGACGGCGAGCACGTCCTCCGCCGTGACCGGCTCGAAGTAGAGGCGGTCAGCGGTGTCGAAGTCGGTGGACACGGTCTCGGGGTTGCAGTTGAGCAGGATTGCCGCCAACCCTTCGTCGCGCAGCCCGCTGACGGCGGAGACGCAGCAGGTGTCGAACTCGAGGCCCTGGCCGATGCGATTCGGGCCGGAGCCGAGGATGAGCACCGCCCGCTCGCCCAGCCCCTCGCCTTCCGAGGCAACGCCGTGGGCCGAGTAGAAATACGGCGTCGCCGCCTCGAACTCGCCGGCACAGGTGTCGACGCCGCGGAACGCGGGCGGCGGGCGGCGGGCGCCGAGCTCCTCCTCGCTCATCCCGGCCGCACGTGCCAGCTCGGCGTCGGAGAGCCCGAGCGCCTTGGCATCGGCGAGCAGTGAGGGGTACAGCGGCCCCCCGCGACAGGAGGCGACACCGGTGATGCCGTCGACCATGCGGGCGATCTGGTCGAGAAACCACGGATCCCAGGCGGTGGCGCGAGCGAGCGCGGTGCGCGGCCAGCCGCGGCGGTAGGCCTCGACGATATGGTAGAGCCGCTCCGGCGTCGCCCGCTCGAGTGCCAGCGAAAGCTCGTCGTCGGTGAGCTGGGCGGCGGGACCGAGCAGAAACGCAGTGCGCGTCTCGGTCGACCGCAGCGCCTTGCCGAGCGCCTCCGGGAATGTCCGCCCGAGCGCCATCGCCTCGCCGATCGACTGCATCCTGGTGGTCAGCCGCGGAACCAGGTTGGGGAACTTCTCGAACGCCCAGCGTGGCACCTTGACGCAGACATAGTCCAGGCTGGGCTCAAACGCCGCCACGGTCGTGCCGGTAATGCGGTTCGGCAGCTCGTCGAGGGTGTAGCCGAGGGCGAGCAACGTCGCCACGCGGGCGATCGGATAGCCGGTGGCCTTCGAGGCCAGCGCCGAGGACCGGGA
>JAZDGE010000327.1:0-9507 GCA_043807175.1 Acidobacteriota bacterium | reverse complement strand
TGCACGCCGCCTACGGCCCGAGCTGGTGCGCAATCTCGACCCCCGGAGAGCGAAGTACATCCTGGAAAAGGAGCACATCTACCACCGTCTGCGACGGTGTGATTCTATCCTCGAGCGCGGTTGGGCGGTGCTGGGGTGCCTGGCCGTGAACCCGGGAATCGTGGCCAGGCTGCTGCGCTCGTACGTTCGGGGCGAGCGGCCGTTGCTGTCGCAAGCGGAGTCGCTCGCGTTCGTCCACGACCTCATCCGCCGGCACGGCCTGGAGAAGAACCTTGTCCCGGTGTAGGAGCGACATTCCTGTCGCGATTGGTCGCAGGCGAGGTGCAGCGTAGGAGCGATATTCCTGTCGCGATTCGCCGCACGGGCCAGACCGTGGATCGGGGCACGAACGCCCCGCCGATCAGGGTGTGGCCCGATGGCGAAGGGGGCGCGGCGAAGCAATCGGTGAGGGGGTTGTTGGTCGGGGCAGGAATTCCCCTCGTACAAGGGCAGCGATGCAATCGGTCTTGGGGCTGGGTGGTCGGGGCAGGAATGCCCCTCCTACAAAGGCCGCTGCAGATGAAGCGTGCGTCTCCCCTTTCTCAAGCCTTCGGGTGGGCGGGGGACCGGAGCCCGGAGCCTGGAGCCCTGTTCTTCTACAGCCGCAGGGTTCCCTCGCCGAGGGCGGTGACGAACCACTCGTAGGTGCTGGCGATCCCCTCGCGCAGGGCGATCTTGTGGCGCCAGCCCAGCTCGTGCAGGCGGCTGACATCGAGCAGCTTGCGCGGCATGCCGTCGGGCTTGCTGGCGTCCCAGGAGAGCAGGGCCTCGGGGAAGACGATGTCGCGAACCAGCTCGGCGAGCTGGGTGATCGCGAGGTCCTCTCCGGTGCCGACGTTGATGTGCATGTGGGCGTTCCAGTTGCGCATGATGAACAGGCAGGCGTCGGCGAGGTCGTCGACATGGAGGAACTCACGTCTGGGCGCGCCGGTACCCCAGATGGTGACGGTCTTGCGGCCCTCGACCCGCGCCTCGTGGAACTTGCGGATCAGCGCCGGGAGCACGTGGGAGGCGGAAAAATCGAAGCTGTCGTTTGGTCCATAGAGATTCGTCGGCATCGCCGAGATGAAGTCGCAACCATACTGCCGGCGATAGGCCTGACAGAGCTTGATCCCGGCGATCTTGGCGACCGCGTAGGGCTCGTTGGTAGGCTCGAGCGGTCCACCGAGCAGGTACTCCTCGCGCATCGGCTGCGGGCAGTCTCGGGGGTAGATGCACGAGCTGCCGAGGTAGAGGAGCTTCTTGACGCCGTTCAGGTACGCGGCGTGCACGACGGTGGAGTGGATCATCATGTTGTCGTAGATGAACTCCGCCGGCCGGGTCGAGTTGGCGAGAATACCGCCGACGGTGCCGGCGACGAGAAACACGTACTCTGGCCTGTGCTCCGCGAACCATGAGTCGACCGTGCTCTGGTTGCGCAGGTCCAGCTCGTCACGACTGGCGGTGAGGATGTTGCCGTAGTCTTCTCGTTCGAGTCGCCGAACGATCGCGCTGCCCACCAGCCCGCGATGTCCGGCCACGTAGATCCTGGCGTCCACTGGCAGCGTCGTCATCGAGCTTTTCCTTCCATTCCCATCCCCGCCCCGGCCCCTCGAATCGCCAGCGCGCAGTGGCGACCGGCGCCCCTGGCCGCCATTGTACGGCGTCGGCCGCCCCAGCTCCTACGGCGCGGCCCCGGCAAGCCGGCCGCCGCGCCCAGCTCCGGAAACCTCGGCGCCAAAGTTGAAGGGTCGCCCCGCCGCGTCAGGAGCGCCGTGGCGCTGCAGCGCGCCAGCGTGGCTGGCGCGAACAGCAAGGCGCAAGCATGGCTTGCGCACTCCACACACCCCCCCGAGGCATTGGCGTGAAGCACGGGACACGGCGGGGCCACAAGGCGCCTTGGAGTGCGGCAGCCATGCTGCCGCCTTGGTTCTGGCGCGAGCCATGCTCGCGCAAACGGCCAGGATCGAGGCAGCGGCGGAACGCCGCTGCCACTCTTGCGCCGCTCATACCAGGTTCACCACCGTCGTAGCCAGCCGTTGTCACCCCGAGCCAGCGGGATCGCTCTCCCCTGACCCTGCGTGTTTCCCCGTAGGGTCTGCTGGCGGCGGAGCCGCTTGCGGCTCCGCCGCCTCAAAACCGCTCCAGCTTGCCTTCGAGGAAGTTGCGGGCGAAGAAATCGGGGCTGGCGTCCGAGTCCATCAACATGTCCAGTTGGCGGGCGCAGAGGGTAAGGCGGCCGAGCTCGGCGAGGCGCGCGCGGATCGTCTCCTGGTCGTATTTCTCGAACCGGGCGACCAGCAGATCACCCTTCCACTGAACTCGAAAGTCGAGCTGGGTCAAGACCGTGGAGAGGAACTGCACGCGCCGCGACCGGCGCACCGGATTCGCCGCCCCGCCGGCAAAGCGGAAGTGGATGTAGTTCTTGTTGAGACTCTGGCCGCAGTAGGTGTCGACGGTCGAGAAGTGGTAGCCCGCCTTGGTGGAGAAGTTCATGTAGCGGTCCGAGATGATCGCGTACGACTGGCGCCCGACCTTGAGCGCCTCGGCCGGCGGTCCGGCCATGCTCTGGCCGAGCACCGAGAGGAACCCCCGCGCCGAGAGCGGCCGCGGCTGATCCCAGCGCACCCGCGGGTCCATCAGCCCGGCCAGGAACGCCTGCATCGGCGCCGAGACCAGGTCGGAGGGCAGCACCGTTTGAGCCTCGCCGGCGCCCTCGGCGAGGCCGCCGCCCACGTCGAAGACCCGGACCTCGATGGGCAGGCTCGCTTCGAGGCGATGTGACGTGTGGCGGTCGGCGGATGCAAGGTCGCCGTAATGGAACATCGCCTCGAAGGTCTTTTCGTGTACGAAGCGGGTAATGTCGTGGAGCGAACGGCAGCCGGCGGGCGTGAAGCTCGGGCCCGCCGGGTCGGTGAGGTTGAGCGGCGTGATGAGTCTGGCGATCCGCCGCAGGGCAACCAGGGCAGGGGACGCGGGCGCATCGGGTCGGGGGAGCGCGGCCTCGCGGTCGAACGGGATCAGCCCGGCGAAGACCTGGCAGCCGGTCGCGTCGACGGTGACGATCTCGCCGGGCTGGAGGAAGGCGGTCGCCCGGCCGGCGCCGACGAGCGCGGGGACGCCAAACTCGCGCGCGAGGCTCGCCATGTGGCCGGTGGGTGAGCCGACATCGGTGACGATCGCCGCGCATCGCGGCATCACTCGCGAGAAGATCGGCGAGGAGTGGCGAGCCACCAGCACGCCACCCGCCGGGAAGGCGTCGAGGTCGTGGTCAGTGCGGATCAGGACGACCGGGCCCGACGCCGCCCCCGGGCAGGCTACCAGCCCGCCAACCAGAATTGGCGTTTCACCGGCGAAGGCCTCGCGGTTGGCGCCAGCGCGGGACGTCGCCAAAACCACGGGCCGACTCTGGAGAATCGCCAGGCCACTATCTGGCTCCAGCGCCCACTCGATCTCCTGCGGGCCGCCGAAGATGTTCTCCAGACAGCGCGCCGCCTTGACCAGGTGGCTCACGTCCTCGGGATGAAGAAGGGCGCTATTGGGGGCGCGCACGCGCCCGGCTTCGGCAAGCCACACCGCGGCGCCCTGCTCGCCCGAGGCGACGCCCGCAGCAGTGCCTGGCACGGCGCTGATCACCACCGCATCGGCTGCCGGATCCTCGAGCTTGCGGGAGAACATGATTCCTGCACACCGTGGCCGCAGCATGCGCATGCAGCCAACCGCCATGCTCGCCTCGACCGCCGTCATGCCGAGCTCGTAGCGGTACGAAACGGCGGTCGGGCTGTAGGCGCCTGCCAGCACCAGCCGGTAGGCGTCCAGCAGCCGCTCGCGGGGTACGTTCAGCTCGGTGTGGTACTGGCCCGCGTGGGAGGCACGGGTGTCCTCACCGACCGCGCTGGAGCGCATCGCCACCAGGGGCTCGGCGCCGCCAGCCATGTGGTCGTAGGCGGACATGATCTCCCAGGCGAGCCGCTCGGGAACTGGGGCGGCGAGAATCGCCTCCGCCACCTGGTGGCAGCCCTCGGTAAGCGCTTCCGGGCCGTGGGTCTCGATCAGGCCCTCCAGGCGCTCGGCCCGCTCCCAGAGGCCGTTCTCCGACATGAAGAGGTGGCAAGCCGAGGTGGTGATGGCGAAGCCGCTCGGCACCGCGAACGAGCATGCGGCCATGACCTCCCCGAGGTTGGCCATCTTGGTGCCAACCGCGGCGGCATCGCTGGCGCGCAGCGCCGCAAGCGGTACCGTGAGCTCGCCGGCGGCCGCCTCGGTGGCGCCCGGCAGCTCGGCCTCTAGCGCCTCGTTGAGCGAGCGCAACGCGTCGTAAAGCCCCGTCTCCCGGTTCCCGGAGATCTGGTTCAAGTCCTTGACCATGATGAAGACATCCATCGCGGCCTTGCGCACTCGCTGGATCACGGCGTCGAGGGCGAAAGGCTTCCCTCCCACCAGGCGGTCCTCGATGTCAGCGATGAGCTGGAGGGTGCTGTCGTTGTAGCTCAGGATCTCGCGAAATCGCTCGTACATGAGGCGGAAGCGGGCCGCCTCCGCCGTCGTCCGAGAGCTCTCGCTGGCCCGCCGCCCGAGCGCCCGCCAGGCACTCTGAACGCGCGCCGCGAATCGCGATCTTTGCGGGCGGTCCGGCGTCATACCCAGAGAGGCTCCTAACGAAGCTTCGCCTCAAACGGACGAGGTGAAGCTTCGCGTCGACAGTCGACATTCGGAAGAAGTTGACAGTCGACAGTCGAGAGTCTCCGCCGGCCCCCAACCAGGAAACCCACCCGCCCGTCCCCCACCCGAATGCGCGCCTGAAAGGCGTGGCTCATTCGGTCACATCCTGCTTCTGTCGGGCCCCTCGATGCGTGCCGGCTGCGCCGCAGCCCGGCGCACCGTGTCGAGCAACTCGTCGAGGTCGATCGGCTTGAGCAGGTAGTCGAAAGCGCCGAGCTCCATTCCCTGGACGCCGAGCTCGACCGAGGCGTGCCCGGTGAGCAGGACGACCGCCGTGCCTGGGAAGTCGCGGCGCATCCGGCGGAGCAGCTCGAGACCGTCCATTCCCGGCATCTTGACGTCCACCACAGCGCAATCGAACTGTCCGGCAGCCAGCGCCTTGAGGGCTTCCTCACCGGAGAGCGTAACGGTGCAGGCGACACCTCGCCGGCCGAGGCGGGTGCACAGCGGCTCGAGAAACTCCAGCTCGTCGTCAACCAGAAGCAGCTTCAGATCCGCCATCTTGGTGCCTCCTTGCTAGGCAAAGCCGCTATTAGCTCTCAATTGACTGCTGTCCGGTGATCCATAACTGCTGCGCGTCACCCAATCGCGATGAAACCTCGTCTCTCATACTTTCCTCGGATCACTCGTCCGCTCGGCGGGCGGTTCGGGGGGAAACCACAGCGTGAAGGTCGTCCCGTGTCCGGGCGCGCCCTCGACCTTGATCTCGCCGCCAAGGTTCTGCATCGTTTCGCGGCAGATGGCGAGGCCCAGGCCGGTATGGTCGGCGCTCGCGGTCTTGGTCGAGAAGAACGGCTCGAAGATCCGCTCCAGTTGGCGCGCTGGGATCCCGGGGCCGTTGTCGGCCACGGATACGCGCACGCCTGCGTCCACCTTCGCCACCGTGAGCGTAACCTCGCCGTCGTGGCCAATGGCGTCGATGGCGTTGTTGAGCAGATTGAGGAACACCTGCTGCATCTGCGCCAGGCTCGAGCGGATGATCGGCACGTCGGCGGCGAACTCGCGGATGATGCGAATGTTGTTGGCCTCGGCCTCCTTGGCAAGGAAGGCCACCGTCTCGTTGAGCGCCTCCGCCACGTCGACCGGCTCGACGTCGGGGCCGATCCGGCGCGAGAAGCCGAGCAGGCGGTGGGTGACCTTCTTGCCGCGCTGCACCTGGGCGTGGATCTTCGCCAGGCGGTCGCGGATCTCGAGCGTGAGCTCGTCCGGCCGGGTGTCGGCGAGGGTATCGGACAGCACCCCGACCTGCTCCTGGATGATCGCCAGGGGGTTGTTGATCTCGTGGGCGATCGAGGCGGCAAGCCGGCCGATCGTGGCCATCTTCTCCGACTGGGCAACCGATTCGTAGAGCGCCGCACGCTCGTTTTCGAGCGAGCGAATCTGGCGAAGGCGGTGGCGGGCGACCAGGACCGAGAGCGCAGGCACGCCCAGCACGCCGATAAGAAAGACGGCGTTGACCGTGGGGTTGGCGAGCACGATCGAGAGCGTACCCGGCACCTCCTGCCGCGCCACCAGCACCCAGGCGTCGCCGCGCAGCCAGGCGGTGGCGATCAGCTCCTGGCCATCCCCGTGCGGCTGCTCGCTGACTCGCACCCCGGAGTGCTGGGGCGGGGCGCCGATGTCCGCGCGCTCCATCAGCCGGTGCTCCTCGGAGTAGCGGGTCTGGTACTCCCCGGCGCGGTTCAGGATGAAAACATCGGCGCCCGACTCGAGCCCGCCCTCGCGCACCAGCGCGCTCAGACGATCGGTGTCGATGGTGGCCCGCAGGATCCAATCCCGGCCCGCCTCGCGCTTCTTGACCGCCATCACCATGTGGGGAAAGCGGCGGAAGCCCATGAAGACGTCGCTTTCATAGCGGCCCAGCACCATCACCTGCTCGAACCAGGGCTGGTCGCGGTAGTTGCGGTCCTGGAGGGCGTAGGGGCCGTCGTAGGCGACGTGCCTGCCGTCCTCGCTGATGAGGCCGAGATCGACGATCGCGCCACCCTCCCGCTGCATCTCCTGGCGGAGCGCCTCGAGCACGACCGGCCGAGACAGCTCCGCCACCGGCAGCGCCCTCGCCAGAAGCTCGAGCTGCCGCAGCTTCTCCTCGAGGAAGAGCTCGACCGTGGCCTTGCGGTTCTTGACCATCGCCTCGAGGACATTGCGGGTACGCGCCTGCACCGCATCGCGCTGGGCAAGGAAGGTGACCAGCCCCATCGCGACCAGCGGCGCGAAGCCGAAGCACAGGAGCACCACGAGCATCTGGCTGCGGAGGCGGCCGTAGGGGCTTTTAGCCCGCATGCCAACAAGCGCTCATACGCCGAAAATCTTCACAAACTGAGCAAGTTTGTCGCCCTGCGCTTGGGTGGGGGCGGGGTGGGGGGGTTTGGTGGGGGGGGAGTGGCGGAAACTGTCGACTGTCAACTGTCGACTGGGGTTTCATGGGTTTCCTTGGCATTTCCCTCCCTTCCCTTGAAGCCGTAGTCGCCGGCAAGGAACGCCTCAGCGTACTCCAACATCACCCGGTCGGAAACCAGGGCCATGTCGAGGTGGTTCACGTAGCCCATCACGAGGCCGACGAGGAAGAGCGCCTCCTCCATCTGCTCGCGCGGGAGGTGGCGGACGCGCGCGTTGACGAGGTCGGCGCGGCAGTCGGTCTCGAAGTGGCTCGCGGTGAGCAGGCGCTCGATCAGCATCGCGCGGCGCGAGCGTTGGTCGATGCCGGTCGAGCCGCCGACGAACCGAAACGAGGCGTGGTTGGACTCGACGACCTCGCCGATGCGCGCATCCACGGTCGAGAAGTGATAGCCGATCCGGGAGTTGAGGTTCAAGTAGTCGGCCGAAATGAAGGCGTAGGAGGGCTCGCCCATCGAGCGCATGCGCGAGTCCTGATCGAAGTTGTAGTTCACGACCGCCGACATGAAACCGCGCAGGGAGACAGGGCGATTAGTCGCCCAGCGCAGCCGCGGATCCGTCATGCCGCGCCACAGTGCCCGCATTGGCGGGCAGGCGACATCCTCGATCGCGACCTTGCCGGGCGGCGCGCCCGCGCGCAGCCCCCCTCCGAGGTCGATCAGCCGGCAGTCGATCGGCACGTCGGAGATGAGGCGTCGCAGCGCCTCGCCCCGGCGCAGCGCGCGGTCGCCCAGGTCGAACATCGCCTCCACCGTGGCCTGATGGCAGAAGCGAATCATGTCGTGGATCGTCGCGCACTTGCTCACCGAATAGCCGCTCGCGAGGCGGTCACGCAGGGTGAGCGGGACGATCAGGTCCGCAACCGCCGCCAGCCGCTCCCGATGCGGGTTGGGGGGCAGCTTCGGCGTGCTCGCCTGGGCGGCAAGCAGGGGCGCCACGCGGCCCTGGTAGATGACGCCAGCGTCGGCGTCCACGGTGACGAGCGCGCCTTCGGCCAGCGAGGTGGTCGCGGCTCGGGTGGCAAACAGCGCGGGTACCCGCAGCTCGCGAGCGACGGTGGCGAGATGGCCGGTGATCTCGCCGAGGTCGGCGACGATCGCGGCGGCAAGGGGGAGGAGGACGGCCAGGCGGGGGTTGGCCTCCGAGGTGACGATCACCGCGCCCTGGGGGCAGCGCAGGATGTCGAGGTCGGTCTCGACCCGGCAGACGGGACCGCAGGCGGCGCCGCCGGAGGCGCGGGAGCCACCCGCAAGAAGCGTCGGGTAGCCGGGCAGCGAGGCGGCGCGAGGCGCACCCTCCTCGGCATGAAGCGGTTGTGGTCGGACCTGCAGGACCCAGACCTGGCCGTCTCGCCCCACCGCCCATTCCATGTCGAGAGGCATGCCAAGCGCCTGCTCGAGCCGCCATGCCAGGGCGGCGATCTCGACCGCCTGGGGGTCGGTGAGAATGGGCAACTGGGCCGCCGCGGGGCTGAGCTCACGCCGCTCGGTTCCCTCGCCGGGCGCCATTTGGAGCAGTGCCTTCTGGCGGCCGAGCTTGCGAGCGGCGACCTGACGCCGCGTGCGGTCGAGCACGTAGGTGTCGGGCTCGGCGGAGCCGTCGACCGCCGACAACCCCAGGCCCCGCACCGCCTGCAGCAGCGTCATCACGCTGAGCTCGGTACGATAGGCGCTGTAGAGCACTCCGGCCGCGGTGGCGTCGACCATCTTGATGACGCAGCAGCACATCGCGACCTCGTCATCGAGAAAGCCGCGGGAGAGCCGGTAGGTGATCGCCTGCGGCGAGTACTTGCTCGCCACCACCCGCTTGAAGGCCTCGACCACGCTGCTCGGCGTCACGTTGAGCAGTGACCGATACTGGCCCGCGAACGACATCTCCCTGCCGCCCTCTTGCAGGGCGCTGGAGCGGACCGCCAGGCGCAGCTCGTCGCCCCCGCCGAGCGCCGCCACCGCCTGCTCGATGGCGCCAGCGACCTCGGCGGGCACCGCGGCGTTCTCGATGAGCTGGGTGGCCTGGGCCGAGGCGGCGAAGCAGCCGGCGACACCCCCCGATTCGAGGTTGGCAAGGAGGGCCGTGACCCGCTCGCCGAGGCCACCGCTCGCCATGAACGCGCGGTAGGCGGTCACCGTGGTGGCAAACCCGGCCGGCACGCTGCCCGCGAGCAGGCGCCTTGCCTCGCCGAGGAACGCGCTCTTCTGTCCCACCTGCTCGGCAAGACGGGCCGAAACCGCGGCAAGCTGCAGCACAGGACCGACCTCCTCGAGCACCGGCGTGACCTCGGTGTGGCGGGCGATGCGCGACTTCAGGCGGTCGAATACCGGCTGAATCTTCCGGTAGCGGCCGGAGGTCATGCGGTCGAGGTTGGCGATC
>JAZDGE010000326.1:0-11986 GCA_043807175.1 Acidobacteriota bacterium | reverse complement strand
GACGTGTGAACATGCGCACGCGCGGACCCCCGAGGCGGCGCGCGGTGATGGTTGCGGAGCGCTTCTCCTTGCCACGCAGGTACTCGACCTTGACCTCGTCGCCGTCCTTGAGCGAGGAGACCAGCTCGGCGAGCCGGGCGGCCGCGGGAGATTCGTCCTCGTCGGCGTCCGCCTTGCCGTCGAGGAGCGAGACACCGTTGCAGGAGACGATGATGTCGCCAGTCTTGATGCCGGCCTCCTCGGCGGGGCCGGCGGGCGTGAGACCCTCGATCACCGCGCCCAGCTCGGCGCGGCTCTCGTCCCGCTCCGATCTGAGGATCACTCCGAGCCGGGCATGGTCGTCAAGCACGACGACGCGACGATCGACGTGACGCAGGGCGCGACCCGCCTCGATCTCGGCGAGCTTCCGGGCGGCTGCCTCGACCTCTCGTTGCGCCTCGCGCATCTGCCGCTCGGCCTCGCGGATTTCCTTGCGCAGCTCGCGCTTCTCCTTGTCCAGCTCGGACTTCTGCTTCTCTTCATCCTTGCGCTCGGTCCAGGAAGGCTCCTGCCCGCCAGCCTGGGCCGAAAGCGGGCTTCCCCAGACTGCCACACTGACCATCAAGGCGCTCACCAACACTGTCTGTCTCATGCTGTCCTCCTCAAGGTGCTACAGGCCCACGTAGGTTGCCCGACTGGCCTGAACGTTTACCAGGGCGTCCAGCAGGCGTACCCGCTCCTGCCAGAGGTCCACCATCTCCCGGGAGGACGCACCATCCCGCGAGTACCCGGCCAGCCGGCTGTCGACGCGCGCGATGCGATCCTCCAGCGTGACGATCACGCCGGCCGTGCGGGCGCTCACCACCCGGCTCCCGCCGAGCGAGCGCAGCGTGCCTTCCAGCCGCTGAGATTCGGCGACAAGTGATTTTGTTGCCTGCGCCGTCTTCATCTCGTGCCAGCCCTCGACCGCGCCGCGTACGGCGGCGGCCAGCGAGATCGCGACCGCCAGGCTCGCCGCCAGCCAGCCGACGAGGACGACCCGACGCCGTAGGCGGTTGGCGAGCGCTTCCTCGCGCAGCAGGGTCCAGAGATCACTCGCTGGTGCGAGAGCTGGCAGGGCGGCGAGCTCCTGTCGCACGGCCCGCAGGCGCTCAAGCTCTGCGGCGCAGGCAGGGCAGGCCGTCACATGCTCGCAGGCGGCGGGACAGGCCGCGCCGTCAGCGACGGCCAGCAGCTCTTCGAGGCTCAGGTGCATTGCTCCCCCTCCTCCGGCGGCGCGAGCAGCGCGCGCAGGCGGGCATGCGAGCGCGCCAGTTGCGACTTGGAGAAGCTCGCGCTCTTCCCGGTCATGGCGGCAATCTCATCGTGGCTGTAGCCCTCGACATCGTGGAGCCAGAGCACCGCACGGGCGGTGTCGGTGAGGGTGTCGAGGGCGGTCTCGAGGTCCACGCGCTCGATCGACGCGCGCGGTGCGACCGCCAGACGCTCGAATGCGCCGGCCGCGAATTCGCCCTCGGCAGGCGAGAGCTCCGTGAACACGAAGGCGCCCTGCGAGCGCAGCCGCATCAGCGCCTTGCTGGCGGCGATTCGGCGCACCCAGCCGGCGAATGAGCCCTCGCCACGAAAACGCGAGATGCTGCGAACGAGCTCGAGAAAGGTCTCCTGCAGCACATCCTCGGCATCCTGGCGGGTGCGGCACAGGCGCCGCGCGAGGGTGTGGACGGGCGTGGAAAACAGGCGGTAGAGCTGCTCCAACGCCATGAGATCACCTCGCCGGGCGCGGGCCACCACCAGCTCGTCGACGGCAAGGGCGAAGGATCCCCGGGATGGCGCCGGACGCTCGCGACCACCGCCCCCTCCCGCCTGGGCCTGGGAGGCCGGCGACAGCAGCTCGCCAGGTGCTGGCTCGGGAGGCAGGGCAGCGATGGCCGTGGCGCTCGTCATCGTTGTGTTTAGATGCCGGCGAGCGAAGAATCGTCGCATGGAGTGACTACGTCCGCGGGCGCCCGCGGTTTGACCCTCGCCCGGCGTCCGTGCATCATCGCCGCCACATCTTCCGTGGCGCCCAAGCGGCACGGAAGCGAAGGAGAGTGCATGACTGCGACAGGAGATCGCCCGGCTCTGAAGCCCGCCTACCGCTGGATCGTGCTCGGCATCATGAGCCTGATCTGCCTTGCCCAGTACTTCATCTACGACTCGATCACGCCGCTCGGCACTCTGATCAAGGACGAGCTCGGCTATTCGGGCGCGGAGTACGGCCAGCTCTTTTCGTTCTACTCGGTGGGCAACGTCTTTTTCTTCCTGCTGCTCTTCGCCGGCGTGTTGGTCGACAAGATCGGCCTCAAGCTGTCGGGGATCCTCTTCGGCTTCCTGTGCTTTGCTGGTGCGGTGTTGACCGCCGTCGGCGCCTGGAAGGGGCTGCCAGGCCTGCTCGGCCCCGGCTACACCTGGCTCGGGGACTCGTTCGCCCCGGCGTGGCTGTCCGACACCCTGGCCGAGTGGTGGGGGAAGCCCTGGAGCGCCGAGCTCAAGGTGATGCTGCTCGGCCGGATGATCTATGGCGTCGGTGCGGAATCGATCCTGGTAGTCAACAACAAGGTGCTCGCCCGCTGGTTCAAGGGCAAGGAGCTAGCATTCGCGTATGGGATGAACCTCACGATCATGAGGCTCGGCACCTTCCTCGCGCTGAATATCCAGGCGCCCACCGCCGAGTGGCTCGGGTTGCGCGGCGCGCTGTGGTTCGCCAGCGCGGTGATGGGGGTCGGCTTTTCGACCTACTTCGTCTACTTGATGCTGGAGCGCAGCGCGCGTGGCAGGATCGGCGCACCTGGGACAACCGCCGGGGGCGAGGTCGCGCCAGAGGAGAAGTTCGTTTTCCGCGAGGCGTTCTCCTTCGATGCCTCGTTCTGGTTCATCTCGCTCCTCTGCGTCACCTTCTACTCCGCGGTCTTTCCGTTCCAGGCCTACGCCCCTGACATCCTGGTGCAGAAGTTCGGCTACTCCCTCACCGCCGCGGGTCACTACACCTCCGCGCTGATCTTTGGCACCATGATCTTCACGCCGATACTCGGGTGGTTCGTCGACCGCCGGGGCAAGCGGGCGACGCTGATGATCCTGGGCGCCCTGCTTCTCGTGCCCTGCCATCTCGTCCTCGGCTACACCCACTTTCCGCCGGTGATCCCGATCTTCTTCGTCGGCGTCGCGCTTTCGCTCGTCCCCGCGACGCTGTGGGCGGCGATTCCCATGATGGTGCCCGAGAATCGCCTCGGAACCGCATTCGGTGTCGTCGGCTATGTCCAGAATCTCGGGCTCTGGCTCTTCCCGATGCTCGCCGGAATGATTGCCGACGCCCACACCACCACCACGATCGTGGATGGGAAGTCGGTGTCTCAGGTGGACTACACCTCGACGATGCTGATGTTCGTCGTCCTCGGCCTCGCTGGCTTCGTCTTCGCGGTCCTGCTCAAGGTGGCCGACCGCCGGCGCTCAAGCGGCGTCAGCATCGAGGGCGTGATGCGGCAGTAGGGGCCGGAGGGCGACCGCGCCCTCGCCCCGGCCGGTTGCGCGTCGAACGGTGAGAAATGCGACTGGCCCCGCCCTCAGGGCGAGCGGGTCGGAGTTCCCGGTTCGGGCGCCGGGGCGGGACAGGAGAATGGCACGGTGGCGGCCACATGGATGGTGAGGACGCCATCGTCTGTCAACGCCCGGCCATGCTTACCATTCGCCTCGCGCCAGGCCAGACAGGCGGGCCGGGAGGCCGTGACCTCGAGGTAGCGGTCGAGGTGAGCGCGCAGGTTGGCGAAGGCATGCAAGGCCGCCGCTGGCGCGCCGTAGTCGGCGCGGATCAGGGTGTATCCGGGGCCACCCGGGAACTCGTAGCTGCCGGCGACGGCGGTGACCTTGCCGCCGAGGAGGAGGATGTCGCCCTCGCCGAGGGTGGCCAGGGCCTCCAGACCATAGGAACCACGTAGGATGCGCAGGGAGCCGGGCCGCAGACCCTCCTCGGCGAGGCCCGGAAACACCACCGGCGGGGAAGCGGCGAGCTTCTCCGCTACCAGGGCGGCCAGCGCGACCATCGAGGCGGCCAGCTCGGGTGCGCCGGAATCGTTGGTAATCACCAGGAAGTGGCTGCCCTTGACGAGCTGGAGCTGGAGGCGGCCGCAACTGTGCCGCTCGGGCAGGCGCGGGTCTGGGGTCTCCCGGCCGCACTTCATCAAGTAGATACCGAGCGCCGCCGCGGCATCGCTCATGCGGTAATGCTCGACCACGAGCTCGGCGCCGGCTCGCTCGTGGCGATCCACGGTGACCTCCTCAAAGCCGAGCTCGAGGAAGATCTCCGCCCCGCCGTCGATATGGCCGTAGAGCTCGCTGCCGCGAAAGGTCACCGTCGTCCCCACCGGCTGCCAGCCAGGAAGTGCGCCGGCCGCAGGTCGCGCCTCATCGCCGGCCGCGGCCAGGGCAAGCGCGAGTAGCAGGACCAGTATCACCCGGCCACCTGGACGAGCTTGATCCGTTCGGGGTTAGCGACGCCGAGGCCGAGCTTCTCGGCATAGTGGAGGTACTCGGTGTAGCGGGGGTGCTCGTTGACCGTGACACCGGCCTGCTTGCGCTTGGCGACGAGCTGGCGGTGGCACACCATGTCGAGCGCGAAGGGGTCGGTCGCAAAGTAGAGCGAGTGGTTCGGGTAGAGAAACTGCTCGTCGAGCCCCGGGCCGCCGTCATACTGGCCGCGCAGGCCGTCGGTGATGTTGAGCACCAGCTTGTCGCGCAGCACGGGCGCGGCCAGCACCTCGGTGCAGACGCGGAAGAAGAGCGGCGCGTGCAGCCGCGCGGTGTTGCAGATCGCCCCGTAACCGAGGTTCTTGGTGGCCATCGAGATCCCGTTGCCGGTGTTCTTGAAGGCGGCGAGGTTGATGATCTTGGTGAGCCGCTTGGTGAGGAGCTTGCCAAAGTACGAGTGCTCGCCGTTGAAGACATGCTGGTTCAAGTAGAACTCGTCGTCCTTGTAGCCCTTGACGCCATGGCCGACGATCCCCTTGGCGAGGTAGTAGACCTCCTGGTCGAAGGCGTCGGCGCTGACATGCTTGCCGCTGGCGTCGCGCCAGTTGTTGCCCTGCTCGTCCATCGTCTGCAGCCCCTCGATGGCAATGCCGGGGAACCGCTCGGCGGTGAATCCTGCCTCCGGCAGCATCCCCGCGAAGCGATCCCAGATCACGATGTTGCGCTTCGGCAGTCCGCTTGCGACCAGCCAGGCGATCACCGCCTCGACCACCTCCGGCTTGGTGCTGATCCAGGGCGCGCCGACCGGGTTGACCTTGATGCCGACCATGTCGGTGGGCTCGAAAAGGAGCTTGAAGCTCCGCCGCATGCTCTTGCCGGTAAGCGCCTTGATCCCTTTTTCGAGCATCAGGCCAACGACCTTGCCATCGGCCCGGTCGGCGCCGAGCGAGCGCGAGTCGGTCACCTGCACAACCTTGCCGGGGAAGGGCCCGGGGAGCGAGCGGCGGGTGCGGGGCACGCGGAGGAATTCGGCAATGTTGGTCTCCACCTCGGCAGGTGGCGGGGGCTCCTGCGCTGCTGCCGGAATGCCGAGCACGAGGCCGCCGGCCACCGCCGAGCTGGCCCCCACCGCGCGCAGGAAATCGCGGCGAGTGACGCGGAGCCTGCTGTCGAGAGAGGCGTATCTGGCCACCATGTCCTCCCCATGGGCCGGCACGCTCGGGGAACTCTGCCAGCCCGTCTCTCGGAGTTTACCCCCTCGGCAAGGAGTGCTCACCCGGGGACACTCTTCAGGAAGAAGCACCCGCTCTGTGCCTGGCTTTCGGTTCGCTCCCGGGCGGGTGGCCTTGCTGGGTGGGGGGCGGGGGGAACTCTCGACTCTCAACTCTCGACTTTGAAAGGCCCCTCCCTTGGTGATCCAGGACACAGAACCGGACGCATTTCCTGTGCACGAACATGCTAGCATCCTGCATGGTGGCGCGACTTTGGCGCATCTCTTGCGCACAATCGTGCGAGTTCGAGCGCGGGATCGAGGGACAAGGAGAGCAGCCGCGCCTGGTCGCCTTCCATTCGAAGACAGGCGAGGCCCGCGGGCGCCGGCTTCCATGAGCCCGATCCGCCGCACTGGCCTGCTCGTCGCGCTCTGTATCTCCCTTTTGGTCGTGGTGCTCTTGAACCTGCGCTTCGTGGAAGCGAGGCGGAGCGCGGATCGACGGATCGGGGTGCGCCTCGATGCCACGGAGCAGGGCCTGGCGCTGGCGCTGGTGGAGCACGGCACGCCTGCCGAGCGCGGGGGGCTGCGCCCGGGTGACGTACTCATCTCCGTTGCCGGCCAGAAGGTGAGCGGCAACGATGACTACGACGCCGTGGCCTCATCCTTCAAGCGGGGCGGCGCGGTCACCTTCGAGGTGCGGCGGGATGGCGGGCCGGTCTCCCTGGCGATCACGCCCGGGATGGACCTGGCCTGGACGCCACTCGTGGCCGGCTCGGTGGTGGTGCTTGGCTACCTTCTCCTCGCCCTCCTGACCACCGCTCAACCCCAGCGTGAGCTGCGGGCGACGCTGCTCTTTCTCTTCTCGGCCGCGGTTGCGCTGGAGCTTGCCCTGCCCTCCGATTCGGTGGGCAGCGCGGACATCGCGCGGTGGTCGAACGCCGCCTTCTTCATCCTCACCGGTCTCGAGGTCGGGCTCGAGCTGCACCTCGTTTCGTTGATTCCGGAGCGCCGGAGCTGGCTTTCTCGCCGGCCCTGGCTGGTGCCGGGATACTACCTCGCCGGGATCGGCGCCGGCGCCGTGCTGTGCGTCACCTACCTCGCGCACACCTTCGGCGCTCAACCCTTCCCCTGGAACTATGGCGACGCCCTCGCCGCCCTCAACAGCGTGCTCATCCCGCTCTGGGCGCTGGCCGTGTCAGGGCTTCTCACCTACCAGGTGATCACCTCGACGGAGCCGCTTGGACGGCAGCAGGCGGCGCTGGTGCTCACCGGCGAGATCCCCTGGGCCTTCCTCATGGTGGCCACGGCCGTGCTTGAGCTCGCCGGGAAGACCACGCCGGCCTGGGTGGAGCTGATCGAGCCGCCTGTCCTGCTGTGCTTTCCGGTGGCGGTATTCGTCGCCATCTTCCGCTTTCACCTCTTCGACATCGAGCTCGCGGTTCGCCGCGGGATGGTCTACACCACCCTGACCGGCACGTTGGTGCTGGTTTTCTATGCCGCGATGGGAGCGGGCGGGGCGTTGTTCTCGCAGTGGGTCGGGGGCAGGATCTCGGTGGTCGTGGTGTCGGGCGCGACGCTCCTGCTCGGGTTGCTGTTCTCGCCCCTGCGCAATGTGCTGCAGCGCCTCATCGATCGCCGGGTGTTCCCGGAGCGGCACGCGCAGCGGCAGCGCCTTGCCGCGCTCGCTGCCGAGCTGCCCGCGTTCGGCAAGGTACCGCTCATGGGCAAGCACCTGGTCAATGAGCTGCGCCAGATCTTCGCCGCCGAGTCGGCGACCCTGCTGGTGGCCGAGCCTGAGCGCCGCCTGCTGGTCACCGTCGCCGCGACCAAGGTGAACCCGGAACGAGACTTCGACCAGTCGTTCCTGCTCTCGCCGGACGACCCCGGGGTGCAGTTCTTGCAGAAGGGGAGACGCCCCCTGCCGGTGCCGCAGGTGGCCGGCCGGAGCGCCTCGCTGGCGCAGCGGCTGCAGTTCTTCCAGGCCGCGGTGGTGGTGCCGGTGATGAGCGGCGACGAGCTGATCGGCCTGCTCCTGCTGGGCGACAAGCGCGGCGGCGTGGCCTACCTGCGGGAGGAGATGGAGCTCTTGAGCCTGGTGTCGCACCATGTGGCGACCATGTTCGAGAACGCCCGGTTGTTCGAGTCAGCCACCACCGACAGCCTTACCGGGCTGCTGCGGCGCGAGACCGTGCTCGGGCACCTCGAGCGCGAGCTGCGCCGGGCCGGCCGGTACCGGCGCACGCTCGCCGTCGGGATGGCTGATCTCGACCACTTCAAGGTGATCAACGACCGCCACGGCCACCTCGTCGGCGACACCGTGCTCAAACGGGCGGCGCAGGAGCTCTCGGCGGGGCTGCGCAGCGCGGACCTGATCGGCCGCTATGGTGGCGAGGAGTTCCTCTTCGTTCTGCCCGAAACCGACCTCGAGGGGGCGCGGGTGGTGGCGGAGAAGATCCGCCGCGGCGTCGAGAGTATCCGGCTGCGCACCGATGACGGCGGGGTGCTCGCAATCAGTGTGTCGATCGGTCTTGCCACGCTCTCGCAGATGCCCGAGCAGGACGAGGTCTCGGTGCAGGCGATGATTGCGGCCGCCGACCGCAATCTTCTGCGGGCCAAGGCGGCGGGCCGCAACCGCATCGAGCCGTGAAGGAGCTCGCGTGGAGTTGCTAAATCTGCTGCTCGGCTGGGTGCTGCACCTCGATACCCACCTCGATGTCCTGATCCAGGACTACGGCCTCTGGACCTACCTGATCCTCTTCATCATCATTTTCTGCGAGACGGGCCTGGTCGTGACGCCGTTTCTGCCCGGCGACTCCCTGCTTTTCGCCGTCGGCACCTTTGCCGCCCGCGGCTCGCTCGATCTTGTCCTGGTGATGACCCTGCTGGCAGTGGCGGCGATTCTTGGTGACACCGTCAACTACTGGGCCGGCGCGATCGTTGGGCCGAAGGTGTTCCACCGGGAGAACACACGCCTTTTGAACCGGAAGCACCTCCAGCGGACCCACGAGTTCTACGAGCGCCACGGCGGCAAGACGATCATCATCGCCCGCTTCGTGCCGATCATTCGCACCTTTGCCCCGTTCGTCGCCGGAATCGGTCGGATGACCTATGGCAAGTTCATCGCCTACAACGTGATCGGCGGCATCGGCTGGGTCGTGTTGCTCACCTGTGGCGGCTACTTCTTCGGCAACATCCCGATCGTCAAGCGCAACTTCTCGATCGTCATCATGGCGATCATCGTCATCTCGATCCTGCCCGGCGTCATCGAGTACCTCCGCCAGCGCAGCGCCGGCAACGCCCGCCGCCCTTGACCAGCTCTGAGCTCTCTTGAAGGCCTCGCCGGCGAGAGTGAATCGGCCGTTGGAGGCGCCGGAACCGGCCCGATTGAGGCGTCAGGAACTGCCGCGCGCGTCCCGAAAGATTCCGCCTAAAGGTGAGTGCCGATCCGTCGCACGATCCGCCGCACCCCGTCGGCGAAGCTGTCCGGTGGCGGCAGCAGGCTCACCACCAGGTAGCCGTCACGGGGAAAATCGAAGAAGAAGCCGGGGTGAACGGCGACGCTTTCGCGCTCGAGCAGCTCGAGGACCAGGTCCTCCTCGTCCACCACGGCGGGGTAGCGCAGCACCGCGCTCCATCCCCCCTCGGGCGCGAGCAGAGTGAGTGCCGGGTCGGCGGCGAGCGTGCTGGCGAGGGCGGCGAGGTTGCTGCGGCACCGCTCGAGGATCGCCGCGCGCACCGAGGCGCCGCTGGCCAGCAGCGCGGGCAGAGCAAGTTGCACCGGCGTGCCGACGGACAGAAACGTATCGGCAATCAGCTCGAGCCGGAGCAGGGCCGGCCTGACGAGCTCGTCCGAGCCGCTGGCCGCGATCCAGGCGAGCTTGAGCTGCGGCAGGCCGACGCTCTTGGAGAGCCCACCGAGGGTGAAGGTGAGCGCGTCCGCGGTGGCGGCAAGGCACGCCGGTGGCAGCGCGCTCCCGCCCAGCGGGTAGTCGAGGAAGACCTCGTCGGCGATCAGCGCCCAGCCGCGCCGGGCGCAGAGCTGGACCAATCCGGCGGCATCGTCCGGGTGGACGAAGGAGCCGGTGGGGTTGTTGGGGTGGACCACGATCACCGCACGCACCCTCTCGCCGGCCGCCGCGAGCTCGCCGACCTCGATCCGGCAGCGATGCTCGACGTCGAGGTGATAGGGAAGTGCCTCGACCGCCTCCACCCGGGCGAGGTGCTCGAAGAGCGGGTAGGAGGGAGAAGGTACCAGCACGGCCTCGCCCGGGTCACAGAGGAGCTTGAAGAGAAAGGCGTACGCCTCGCTCGTCGAGGCGGTGAGGATGATTCTGCCGGGATCGAGAGCGAGGCCATGGCGGGCGTACTCACCCGCCACCGCCGCGCGCGCGCTGATGAGCCCGCGCGGGTCGGGGTGGTATTTGAGGCCCGCCGCATGGGCGAGCGCGGCGAGTAGGTCGGGTGGGTACGAGAGCCCGCAGAGCGTCGGGTTGCTGAGCGTGAGGTCGAACGCCGGCCGCCCGTGCCGGGCGAGCGCCGCGGTGATCGGGTTGGGCTGCAAGTCGGCAGGAAGTCGGCCGGAGAAGCGCTGCGGCATCGCCCTGATTGTCCCACGCCCCGACCCCGGTTTCACGTGAAACGCCGCTGGAGAGCTTTCAGCTTTCAGCTCTCAGCCATCAGCTTTCAGCTCTCAGCAGTGAGCTATCAGCTAAAAGCTCTCAGCCGATCGGGACTGCGTCTTGGCCGGGAAGCGGCGGCCCAGCAGGCGAGCGAAGACACCGAGGGCTCATGGTCGGGGCGGTTCGGGATGCCAGCG
This sequence comes from Acidobacteriota bacterium, assembly GCA_043807175.1. Lineage (GTDB taxonomy): Bacteria > Acidobacteriota > Thermoanaerobaculia > Thermoanaerobaculales > Thermoanaerobaculaceae > JAZDGE01. The sequence continues at coordinate 1,478 of JAZDGE010000326.1, read as the reverse complement.
GGCGCCTGCCTTCGCCTTCGGGGGTGGGCGGGGGACCTGAGAGCTGAATGCTGATTGCTGAATGCTGATGGCTGGGTGGGTGGGCGGGGGAAGGCTGCTTCTTTGCTACCATTCCGGCCAGCTTGGGGAGGACGACATGAAGGAGTTGCTTCCACCGCAAACCCAGGAGTACCAGGCGCGCGCCCGCGAGGTGGCGGAGAAATACGTGCGACCGATCGCGGCCGAGCATGACCGCAGTGGTGAGTACCCCTGGAGCGTCATCGCCGCGCTCAAGGACTATGGCTTGATGGGGATCTGGATTCCCCCGGAGTATGGCGGCAAGGGCGCCGGAGTGCTCGACATGTGCGTCGTGGTCGAGCAGCTCTCGCGCGCCTGTGGCGGCATGGGCGTGGCCTACGCGGTTAACGGACTGGGGAGCTTTCCGATCGTGCTCGGCGGCACCCCGGAGCAGAAGGCGCGCTTCCTGCCGGCGGTGGCGAGCGGCGAGAAGCTCATCGCCTTCGGCCTTTCCGAGAAGGCCTCCGGCTCCGACGCGGGATCGATGCGGGCGCGGGCCGTGCGCGACGGTGAGGAGTACGTAATCAACGGCGACAAGAAGTGGAATACCAATGGCGGCGTGGCGAGCATCTACACCGTCTACGCCACCACCAACCCGGAGCGCGGCACTCGCGGCGCCTCGGCGTTCGTCGTCGAGCACGGCACGCCCGGCTTCACGATTGGCAAGCGCGAGGACACCCTCGGCATCCGCTGTGTGCCTGTGCACGAGCTGCACTTTTGCGACTGCCGGGTGCCGGCCGCAAACCTGCTCGGCGGCAAAGAGGGGATCGGCTTCGCCAACGCGATGCAGACGCTTGACCGCGCGCGGCCAGGCGTCGCCGCCCAGGCGGTCGGGCTGGCGCAGGGAGCGCTGGAGTGGGCGATCCGCTACACCTCCGAGCGCATGCAGTTCGGCCAGAGCGTGATGTCGTTCCAGGCGATCCAGTTCATGCTCGCGGACATGGCGATTCAGGTGGAGGCGGCGCGAGCGCTCGTCTACACCGCGGCGCGCGCGATCGACGCCGGCATCCCCAACCCTTCGCGTCTGGCCGCGATGTGCAAGGTGATGGCCACCGACACTGCGATGCGGGTCACCACCGACGCCGTGCAACTGTTCGGCGGCTATGGCTACTGCCACGACTACCCGATCGAGAAGTACATGCGCGACGCCAAGATCACCCAGATCTACGAGGGCACCAACCAGATCCAACGGGTTGTCATCGGCCGCGCGCTGACCCGCGAGGCAAGCCAGCTCGCCGGACATCTCTCCGTCCACGTCGAGCACTTCCCCGAAGGCTCATCGGGCACGGCCAAGGCGTAGGCCGTCGGTGACGCCTAGGAGCCTGTCGGAGAATTAGGGCGGGCGGCGCGCTGGGGACTTGCTGCGGAAAGGGTAGCCTATGAAGCGTGAGTCAGCATTCGGGTTTGCAGGCGCTAGCGTT
>JAZDGE010000325.1:0-6610 GCA_043807175.1 Acidobacteriota bacterium | reverse complement strand
GGGGGCCTGCGACCAGCCGCGGGCGCACATAGCGCGCCATGCGCGCCCGGGTCGCGAAGGCGCAGAGCACATCGACGCTCGCGAGCGCGCGGGCGGTCGCCGCCAGGCGTGCAGCCCGCTCGGCGCAGCGCGCCACCAACTCCTCGAAGAGCCCCCGTTCGCGCTTCTCGGCCCGCCCTTCCGCGGTGGTGATGCGCCGTTCCAGGTCGACGAGCTCGTCGGTGATGAAGCGTTCGCCGCCGGCGAGGGTCTGGCGCCGGATGAACTCGGGCGGCACTCGCTCGAGTTGCGAGTTCGAGACCTCGAAGGCATAGCCAAAGACACGGTTGTAGCGGATCTTCATGGTGGCGATGCCGGTCTGGGAGCGGGCCCGAGCTTCCAGCTCGCCCAGCACCTCCTTGGCGCCATGCGCCAGTTGGCGCGCCTCATCCAGCTCGGCATCGAAACCCAGCCGCACCATTCCCGGCCCGGCAAGTGCGGGGGGCGTCTCGGCCAGCACCTGCTCGAGATCGGCGCGCAGGTCCTCGAGGAGGTCCATGGCCCGCCCCAGAGAGGCAAGAAGCTCGCTACGCCCGGCCTGCAGCTCCTCGCGCAGGGCGGGAATCTCGCCCAGCGCCGCCCGCAGCGCCGCGAGCTCGCCCGGCCGCCCCTGCCGCAGGCCCAGCCGAGCGGCGACGCGTTCGAGATCGCCGAGGCGGTGCAGACGCTCACGAAGCAGCGCCAGCTTGCCTGACTCCTCGACGAGCTCGGCCACCGCCTCGTGGCGCTCGGCTGCGGCCGTGGCCTTCGCCAGCGGGCGCAGAAGCCAGTCGCGCAGCAGCCGCGAGCCCATCGCCGTCATCGTCTGGTCGAGCACGCGCGCAAGCGCCCCGCGACTTTCGCCGTTGGCCTCGCGGAGGAGCTCGAGGTTGCGCACGGTCGCCGCATCGAGCACCACGCCATCGCACCGCTGCCGGCGGTCGAATGATCGCAGGTGGCGGGGCAGCTCCCCATGCGTGCTGCGCAGGTACTCCATCAGCGCGCCGCCGGCGCCGACCAGGGCCTCGCCGGGATCCAGCTCGAAGGCCCGCAGCGAGCCGACGCCGAGCACGCCGCGGAGCAGCTCGTCGCCGTGCCGGGGGGCAAACCAGCTCGCCGGCCGCAGCGTCACCACCGGCGCCGCCAGGTCGGCAGGCCAGAGGTCAGCAAGCTCAGCGGCGCTTTCGGCAAGCAGCAGCTCGCGGGGCGCGAGAGCGAGCAGCAGCTCGCGCGCCTCGGCGGCCCCGGCGCAGACCATGCCGCCGAGCTCGCCCGAGGCCGCCTCGAGATAGGCGATGGCAATCCCCTTGCCATCCCTCACCACCGCCGCGGTCCAACGGCGCTCGCCATCGCCAAGCAGCTCGGGCTCGGTGACCGTCCCCGGAGTCAGCAGCCTCACGATGCCACGGCGCACCAGGCCGCGGCCGCCACCGGCCGCCTCCAACTGCTCGGCAATCGCGACCTTGAAACCAGCGTCCAGCAGCTTTCCGGTGTAGGAGGACAGCGCGTGGTGTGGAATCCCGCACATCGGCCCCTCCACGTCCTCGTTGTGGCGGCGGCGGGTGAGCACGATGCCGAGGACCGGCGCGGCCCGCTCGGCATCCTCGAAGAAGAGCTCGTAGAAGTCGCCAAGGCGATAGAGCAGCAGCGCGTCCTGGTTGTGGCTCTTGAGCTCGAGGTACTGCTGCAGCATCGGCGTCTGCTTCATAACGCCGGCAGTTTAGCTGGTGAAGGAAGAAGGCAAAAGGCGACAGGCGACAGGCGAAAGGGAGAAGAAAGGGAAAAGAAGGGCAAGGGAAAGCGGGGAGAACAGGCTCAGGGGAAGGCACAGTCGGCAGATAGTGGCCGCCTTCCCGGGCCGGTCTGGATCGGTCCACGGACCACGGGCCACGCCTCTTCTCAGGGTGACCGGAGTCCACTTCTCTGACTCGCCGGCCATCACGTCCCCTGCTCAGGCTTGAACTCCGGCCTTGACGCACTGCGACGCACAGGCAACACTGCGCGGGTGAAGACCCTGCTGGCGATTGCCGGCTGCGGGCCGCGCCTCGAGATTGCCCTTGCCTGTCCGGCGTCGCCGGCGCCGGCGCTGGTCGCCCTTGTCGGGCCGACGCCGCGATCGGATCTGATCGTGGCCGCTATCGACCTGCTGCTCTCGGGAGCGGGCATCGGCGCGGCCGACCTCGAGGGCGTGGCGGCCAGCCGCGGTCCCGGCTCCTTTACCGGCATTCGCGTCGCCCTCGCCACCGCCCTCGGCATCGCCACCGCGCATGGCGTCAGCGCCCACGGCTACTCGTCGCTCCTCATGCAGGCGGCGCGCACCGAGGCAGGCGACCTGCTCGCCGTCCAGCCAGCGCGCCGCGGCTTCGTCTACGCACAGGCCCACGCCTGGCGATCGGGCCGTCCCGAGCCGCTGGCCGAGCCGTTCGTCTGCCCTCTTGCCGACCTTGCGAGCCTGGCGCTCCCGGTGGTCGCTCCGGCTGGTCTGCAACTTCCCGAGGACGCGCCGCTCGCGACAACACTGCGCTCATCGGCCGAGGCGCTGCTCCTGCTCCTTGCCCAGGAGGCTCAGCCGGACCTCGCGTCACTCGTCCCGGCCTACCTCGAGCCGCCGTCGGCACAGCCGCCGGTGCGACGGGCCGCTCTGTGACCGCGCTGCCGGCTGGATTCGCGTTGCGCGCTCCCAGGACCGCGGACGTCACGGCGGTGGCCGCGCTCGAGGCGCAGGTCTTCAGCGATCCCTGGCCGGCCCACATGTACGGTCAGGAGCTGGGTCAGCCACTGCGCTTCCAGCGCGTCATCACGAATCCCGACGGCTACCTTGCCGCCTATCTCTTCTCCTGCTGGCAGGTCGACGAGCTTCACGTGCTCAAGGTCGCGACCCATCCGCTCTACGAGGGGCGCGGCCTCGCGACGCTTCTCCTTGACCAGGCGCGCCGCGAGGCCGAGCAAAAACGGGGACGGGGAATCCTGCTCGAGGTGCGACCCTCCAACCAGCGCGCCTTCGAGCTCTACCGGTGGCTCGGCTACGACCTGCTCGCTCGCCGCCCGCGCTACTACAGCGATGGCGAGGATGCTCTCGTCATGTTTCTCGAGGTCAACCACCACGAGGCTGCTCCCGCCCGGCTGTTCTAGCCCTGAAAGGCAGAGAAGCGGACTCAGGGCTCCGGGCGCCGTGGGCGCTGAGCTATCGTGTTACCCCGACGTGGACCTGGACTTGGACCTGGACCTGGACGTGGACCTGTTGCATTGGGTACGTCCTCGAGAGCATGCGGAGGGCTGGGGTAAAGGGCTGATCGGCGCCCCGGCCTCGTGGCGGTTGGACGAGCGCTGATGCCGAGCAGTCATCGACGGTTGCGGCAAATTCCATTGCGCACGGCGACCTGGTAGACCTCAAGGTTGGAGAAGTACACACCAAGCAAGGCAGTCCAGGTCCACGACCAAGTCCAGCTCCAGGTCCAAGTAGGGCAGCGATTCGGAGGCAACGCCCATGCCCGCCTTACGGGCGCCGACACCCGATACCCGCTTCATCTCCGCTATACTCCTGCCAGGAGTTGCAGATCGAGTGACCCGTCTCGGCGAAATCCTCCTGGCTCGCGGCGCCGTTTCGAGCGATGGCCTGCGCAGTGCCCTCGACGCCTGCCGGCGCCAGGGCGGGCGCCTGGGTACCTGGCTCGTCCGGCTCGGCCTGACCAACGAGGCCGCGCTGCTCGACGCGCTTACGGAGCAGACCGGCTGCCCGGTGGCCACCACGCTCGAGCTGGCGACCGCGCCGATGGAGATTCGGTCGCTGATTCCGCCGCCGTTTGCCAGGCGCCATCTGGTAGTGGCGTTCCATCGCCAGGGCCGCAACCTTGATGTCGCGATGGCCAACCCCAATGACCTCGTGTTGGTGGACGAGATCGCCAGCCAGACCGGGATGGTCGTGCGCCCCCATGTCGCCACGGAGGCGGCCCTCGGCGCCGCGCTGGCGATTCCCATCAGCCAGCAGCGAGAGGCCGCGGCGCCACCCCCGGGTCCGCCCACTGGCGCGGTCCGAGAATGGCGGCAGTTCTGGCGCATGGAGTCATCGGCGCCCGAGCTGTTTCGCGCCCTCGAGACTCCTGCCCTGGTCGCGCCGGAGCTCAAGGCCGCGTCGTTTCCCGCCCTTCAGTCGCTTGACATCGACGAGACAGCGACGCTTGCCCCTGGCATGGAGGGCTGGCTCGACGCCCTCGCCGGCGCTCACCATCGCGACCAGGTGGCGGCGCTCGTCCTCCATCAGCTTGCCGGCGTCGCGCCACGCGTCGCGTTGTTTTCGTTCCACCTGGGCAAGGTGAGCGGCTGGGCGATTCGGGGAGCAAATGCGGTCGAGGAGGATTTCCACACCCTGATCCTGCCCCTCGACCGGCCTTCCGTCTTCCTCAACCTCGTACGCGGAGTCGAGCTGCATGTCGGGCCACTGGGAGGCGGCGAAGGCAACGAGCTGCTCGCCGAGGCGCTGGGGCCGCCGCCACCCCGCAGCGCGGTGGTCGCGCCCGTGCGTGTCAGGGGCAAGGTGGCTGCCTTTCTCTGGCTCGATCGGGGCGAGGACACGGTGGGTGACATCCCGCTTGCGCTCGTCCAACAGGTGAGCCGCACTACCGGGCTCGCCCTTGAGATCCTCGTGCTGCGGCAAAAGATAAGGGGCTCTGGGCGCTTGACAGAAGGCGCCGGGGCAGACTAGGGTTTATCGCTCGGAGGCTGGAGGATCGAATGATCAAGGCTGACCTCGTACGCAATGTGATGGAAGCAGTCGACCTGCCGCAGGTGCAGGCCACCCAGGCGGTCAAGACGATCTTTGACGCCATGCGCACCGCGCTGACCCGTGGCGAGCGGATCGAGCTGCGTGGCTTCGGCGTCTTCATGGTCAAGAACCGCAAGCGCGGCATTGGTCGCAACCCCAAGACCGGCGTCGAGGTCGCGATTCCCCCCGGCAAGACGATTCGCTTCAAGCCCGGAAAGGCACTGCGGGTTATCGACTAGCTGTCCGGTCGGTACGGGGCCTGGACGAATGAGTCACGACTATCAGGCAGCCGCCCACGCGCCGAACGCGTGGGTGGGTTTCCAGAGTTGGGCGCGCGGAGGGTTTTCACCCTGCGACAGTCGACGAGAACCTCGCCCGTCGATCCGGTGCGGCCCACGACCCTGCAGTGACAACAGGCCAGGGACCGCACCCCGTCGGGTTGCGACGGGACCTCCCTAGGTGAGTGAGCCCGCCTCGCAGTTCGAGATCATCGGCCCCGATGGCATCTCCATCGGGGTCATTCGTCCCCTGCCGCCGCCCCCGCGACGAATCTGGCTCCACGGCGCACTTTTTCTCGCCACCCTCATTTCCACCACGCTGGTCGGGGGATTCTCGTTCGCCGACCTTCCACAGGCGGCCGCGGCCGCCGACTTGTGGCAGCTTCTCTTTCATCCCGCGGTATTGCGCGCGGGTCTACAGTTCTCGCTGCCCCTGCTGGCGATCCTGCTCACCCACGAAATGGCCCACTGGCTGGCCTGCCGCGCGCATCGCCTCGATTCCACCCTCCCCTTCTTCATCCCGATCCCGATCGGGATTGGCACCTTTGGCGCATTCATCAAGATTCGCACCCCGATAGCCTCCAAGCGCGAGCTGCTTGACGTCGGCGCCTCGGGGCCACTCGCCGGATTCCTCGTGTCGATCCCCGTGCTGTTCGCTGGTATCGCGCTCTCGCAGCCAGTGGCCGAGCTGCCGAGGACCGGCTATGTCATCTTTGGCGAGCCGCTCCTCTTTCAGCTCGTCTCAAGCCTGATCCACCCCAACATGCCTGCAGGGGGAGACATCTGGCTGCACCCGACCGGCTTTGCGGCGTGGTTTGGCCTGTTCGCGACCGCCCTCAACCTGCTCCCGTTCGGACAGCTCGATGGCGGGCATGTCAGCTACGCCCTGTTTGGCCGCTTTCAGCGCCAGTGGGCCTGGCCCCTCCTGATCATCCTGGTCATCCTGGGCTTTCGCTGGCACGGCTGGTGGCTGTGGGCGGTGGTCGCACTGGTGATGGGCGTCCGCCACCCCAGGGTTCCCGACGAGAGCGCCGAGCTCGACTGGCGCCGGCGCCTCGTGGCCTGGATCTGCATTGTCGTGTTCGCCCTCTGCTTCACCCCGGAGCCGATCAGGCTGGTCCCCTGACGGGGAAGCTATCAGCTCTCAGCTATCAGCTCTCAGCTATCAACTCTCAGCTATCAACTTCTTGGCTGAGTGCTGAGTGCTGAGAGCTGATTGCTGGGTGGGTGGGCGGGTGGGCGGTCCTCCCACACCAGGGTGACCGGGCCGTCATTGACCAGCTCGACCTCCATGTGGGCGCGGAACACCCCGGTCTCCACTCCCACCCCCCGTGAACGCAGCGCGCTGGCGAGGGCCTCGATCAGGGGCCCCGCCTCCTCCGGCCGGGCGGCATCGGCGAAATCCGGCCTCCGTCCCCGCCGGATCGAGCCCGCCAGGGTGAACTGCGAAATCAGCAGGATCTTTCCGCCGACCTCGTCGAGCCCCCGGTTCATCTTGCCCTTCTCATCCTCGAACACCCGCAGGCTCGCGAAGCGGTGGGCGGCGGCCGCG
>JAZDGE010000324.1:0-3351 GCA_043807175.1 Acidobacteriota bacterium | reverse complement strand
GTACGATTCCAAGTCCTTCCCCGCCACCGGCTCGCCCGCCAGCGTAGTGTCCGGAACCAAGAGCACCGCCAATGCAGGACCGGCCTGGATTGCCGGCAACTTCTACCACTCCGGCTGGGATGCCGGACATATCCTGGTGTCGGCTCTGCTCCTCGACGATGGGACGCTGGCGGCGCAGAAGGACGACATGCAAGTGCTGTTCGCGACCGCCGAGGTGTTCGCCAACACGATTCCCGGCGACGACCGCATCACTCCCCTGCAGCAGGGCCTCACCTACACGCTGGGCGTGCTTCACCTCGCAAACCCGGCGCGGTGGTCGGCCAAGGCTGTGGACACGCGAATCTTCTCGGCTTCCGACTATGATGCGCTCTACATCAAGGCGGCCAACACAACCGCCGGCATCCTATGGAAGATCGCGGTCAAGCACGACAGCGGCGGCTCCGACTACTCCGTCTTCTACAACGTGCCGAGCGCGATCCCGCAGTACGTGCCGGTCAAATTACGTGTCGTAAGGCTCGTCGCCGAGGGACCGGGGAAAGACACCGAGAATGGCCTCGCCGATTTCGTCAGTGAGATCGCGATCGGCGGTGCGAGCCTGGAGCACGAGTTCGCCCAGGACAACAACGATCTTTCTCCGGACTACCTCATCTGGCGAAAAATGTTCGCCGGCCAGACGGTCCACGTCACGATCGAGATCCGCGAGCGCGATGCCGCACCCGCGTACGGAATGACTAGCGGCGCCTGGGGCGGCTGCAGGGTGTGCTGCGAGTACGGCACGCTGCCGACCGTGCCGGCGTACATGAAGGGGTGCCTGTATGTCGGCCCCTGTGGCCCGGTGCAGCATCTCTGCGACGTCAACCCCAAGCCGAAGGAGTCGAGCGGTAGCGGCTGGGGGTCCGTGACCCACGAGAACGCAACGCTCGAGCTCGACTACAACATGGTGACGGGTGCGATCACCGGCGACCTCACCGGCGCCAAGGGACAGGTGCTGACCTCTCACGGCGATGCGCAGAGCCCGCGCCGCGCCATGATCCAGCTCAAGATCGAGTAGGAGCAACGACCTGCTCCCGGCGTCTCGAACCTTGACCGCCCGCGGAACGAATGCCGCCCCTGCCGAAGGACTGGGCGGGCATACCCCCGCTTGACGCTACGGTACCCTTGCCGGCGGAGAAGGGGGTCCGATGAGCTCTCGCGGCTCTGCATTCGTGCTGGCGGCCATGGTCACCACTCTTGCGGCATCAGGCGCACAGGCGCAGATCGAGGTCGCCGCCACGCTGGCGGCGGGGGATGCGGCGCTGGCTGCGCTCAACCTTGCGGCCGCGACGGCCGCGTACCGCAGCGCCCACGAGACGGCGCCAGCGAGCTACGAGGCGGCATGGAAGCTGGCGCGCGCCTTGAGCGACGGGGCGACACTGGCAACCGATCCCGGCCAGCAGAAGACGCTCTGCGTCGAGGCCGAGAAGCTCGCCCGGTTGGCCGTCCGGCTCGCTCCGGCGGACTCGAAGGGTCATGCCTACCTGGCTGTCGCCGTCGGCAAGCTCGCCCTTTACGAAGGCGGCAAGCGCAAGGTCGAGCTCTCGAAGGAGGTCAAGGCGGAGGCTGACGAGGCGCTCCGGTTGAACCCCGACGAGGACGTCGCCCTCCACGTGCTCGCCATCTGGAACCGCGAGATGGTGGAGCTCGGCTGGCTGCTGAAGGGGGTCGCCGAGCTGCTCTACGGGCGGTTTCCCGCGGCTTCCCTCGACGCCGCCCTCGCCAGCCTGCGCCGGGCCGTCCTGCTGGCACCCGAGGTCATTCCGCACCATGTCGAGCTTGGCATCACGCTCGCCTCTGCCGGCCGCTGGGCCGACGCTCGCGCCGAGCTGGAGCGGGCGCTCGCCCTCCCCACCGGTTGGGTCACCGACGATCACTACCGGAGGCTCGCCCGCCAGCACCTGGCGAAGGTGCGGAAGCGCCTGCGATGGGCTGCCACGAGCACGCCCCGTTGTTTCTTCCCGCCAGCCGGCGGCGTTCGCGTTGCCGCGCCGGCGAGTGGCGATCGCTATAATCAGCGGGTGGTTACCCGCCAGGATGCCATGAATGCGCTTGCAGCACTGCGCCGGACGGTCGCGGGCGACCGCGCGATCCTGGTGGGATCGTCGGGCTTGCTCGGGCTCGAGACCGAGGTGGCGCCCCTGACCGAGGATGTGGACATTGCCATTCCCGCCGCGATCGTCGAGCAACAGGGAGCTAGCCTGGTTGCGGGCTTGGCCGAGGAGGGTTTCGCGCACCTCGCCGGCTCGGCGACCTTCGTCGGCGAGCGAGATGGTGTCGGCCTCGACCTGCTTGGCTATGGCCATCCTGCCGAGGGTGACCACATCGCTGGCGGAGAGCCGCTGCGAGTGATGGTGTTCTCAGACCTTTCACGGCTGCTGGCGATGCCGGCCGCAACCCAAACGCTCCCGGGCGGCGCTCGGGCGCTGACCGCGGCGGGCTTCGTGGCGTGCAAGCTCCTGACCGAGCGTGGCCACAAAGGGGCGAAGGACAAGCTGCAGGCGTTGCTGGTGCTCGCGGAGCGTGGTCAGGACCCCGGCACGCTTGCCGATCTTCGCGCTCTCTTGCGGGAGTTCGAACCCGAGCGGCTCGACGACCTGGCCGCCTCGGCGCAGGAGGCGTTTCTGAGCCTGGCCGGCGATCCCCTCTTCCGCGACGGCGGTGCGGAAGGGTACGCCCCGTTTGCTCACCAGGTGGAAGCAGGTTTCCGGCGGCTGCAGGACGTGCTGGTGGGAGTCGGTGGCTGAGATCGCCCGTGGCGTGCCGGCCGAGCGGCGGCTGGCAGAGCTTCGGCGTTACCGGCGGGAGGCGGCGATCTCGCGCCTCTCGCGACACGCTGCGGACCCCCTCTGGCAGCGCGTCAGGACGCTCACCCCGGCGCTTTTCCTGTGCGCCGGAGAGCGGCGGGTGCACCGCCTGCGCAGTGACTGGGGGGAGGTCACCAGGGCGCTGCGCGACGACGCGGTGTTCACCCTCGACACCGCCTGCCGTCTCGCGCACGACCGGGGTCTCTTCCAGGCACTCGATGTTCACGCCTACCTGAGGTCACAGGAAGCGGTCGACCGGCTCGTCGCCGCGCGCATGCTGGACCCGACCGCGCTGGCCGGGCAGTCACTCCTACCGCTCCTGCCGGCGCCACCCCGGCTGTGGGCGGTCGTCGTCGGCGAGTGGCCACCGTGGCGGCAGCTCGCCGATCGTTGGCGGGTCGTCAGCGATGAGCGGCTGGCGCAGGACCTGCTCGGGGCGGTCGGGGTGCGCCTGGACCTGTTTGCCCGGCTGTGGAGCACCGTCCCGCCACTTGCCACGGCACGTCTTGCC
>JAZDGE010000323.1:0-3886 GCA_043807175.1 Acidobacteriota bacterium | reverse complement strand
CCGTCGCGAAAGCGCCGAGAGTGCGCCTCGGTGCCGGGTATGACACCCTGGTGCTGTGGCCACTCTTGCAAGGGTCCGAGCCCCGAGCTTCGAACCCGAAGCCCCGCATCCCTTTGTGCGAGGGCTTCCTACGCGACGATTTGCGGAGCCAGGTAAGACAATCTTGGGCTGCTGGGAGTGGTTCACCGCGAGGCTGACTTCGTTACGGTCTGCACGGTTTGGGTCGGTCGCTCCAAGATTGTCATACCTGGCACCGAGGCCTGCTGGCATCGGCCTGCGGCGCGCTAGCCCGGAGCCCTGGGCCCTGGGCCCCGAGCCCCGGCCTCTACGGGGTGATCTCGTCCTCGCGGCAGTGCCGGCGAACGATATCGAGGAGCTCGCGGTGGGCTCCGGGCGCGCCGGCGACGATATTGCCGCGGGTGAAAAGCTCGGGCGTCCCCGCGAGATCGCTGACGACTCCTCCCGCCTCGCGGACCAGCAAGGCGCCAGCGGCGATATCCCAAGGCTGGAGGCTGAACTCGAAGAAGGCGTCAAAAATGCCGGCCGCGGTGTGAGCGAGATCGAGCGCCGCCGCCCCGGGGCGGCGGATCGCTCCCGAGTGCAGAAAGACCTCGCGGAAGACCCGCAAGTAGGCCTCGAAGTGACGCTGTAAGCGAAACGGGAAGCCGGTGGTGACGAAGGCGCCGGCGAGACCGGCACGACCAGATACCGAAAGCCGCCGGCCCGCCAGCCAGGCGCCGCTTCCTCGGGTGGCCGAGTAGAGCTCGTCGCGCATCGGGTCGTAGATCACGCCCAGCTCGATCAGACCCTCGCGCTCGAGGGCGAGGGAGATCGCGAAGTGGGGGAAGCCGCGCACGAAGTTGAGCGTACCGTCGAGGGGGTCGAGGATCCACCTGGCGCCGGTCGCGCCGCTGGCGCCGGACTCCTCCGCAAGAATACCGATCGCCGGCGTATGCTTTCGCAGGAGCGTGGTGATCGCGGCCTCGCTCGCGTGGTCGGCGGCGGTGACGAAGTCGTTCTGCGTCTTCTCCTCGATCTCGCCAGCCTTGAGGCGGCCAAAGAAGGAGCGCAGAATCTCTCCGCCGAGTTGGGCGGCCGCGAGCGCCAACGGAAGGAGAGGGTCACTCAACAGGTCCGGCTTCCTCGCGCCGGAAATGAGCAGGGGACAGCTCGCGTTGACAGAAGATGATGGAGAACGGTCCCACCTTGCAGGAAGAGCAGCGGCGCCTCAGGCAACTGCGGCTCCTGGTGGACGTAACGGCCCAGGTGCTGGCCCAGGACGAGGGCCTGACGCTGTGCGAGGCGGTCCGCCTTGTCGAATCGGCGCGTGCCGCCTCCCTGCGCCTGTTTCCGGAGCGGGGCGATACGTTCGACATCGTGATCCGGCCGCGATTGGAGAGGATTCTGCTTGAGAGATTTGGCATCACCTGTCCCTCACGGGTGAACTGACGGCCGGGCGAGACGGCGCGCGTTGCGAACGGCCCCTCCTTCACAGCCCGGCGCCGATACCCACGAAGTAGCTCATCCTGGCGCCCTGCCGGGCCTCGGCAACGAGCTTGAAGGGGAGCAGTGAGAGGCGGAAGCCGGCGGCGCCGGTGACGCGCTCCGCACGGACGCGGTGATCGCGGGGCGCGGGGTCGCCAAAGAATGCACTGGCCTCGACCCCCCGGTACCCGACTGCGGCATAGGGGGTGAGCAGCGGCATGCCCTTGGAGATGACGAGCTGCGCCTCGGCAACCTCGAGGTCGAAGGGGGCGCCCGACAGCCGCGAGTAGCTCGCCCGCAGGGCGACCGCCGGCGAGATCATCCCGCCATCGAGAATCGCCCACCGCAGCTCGGCGCCGATGAACTCCTCCCCGAGCATCTTGCCGGCTTGGGCGCCGAGGTCGAGGCGGGCTGGCAGACCCTTGCGGGCCACCAGCCGGGGTCCCAGCAGCAGACCGCCGGCCGCGCTGCCGGCTACGCCATGGCGCCACCAATGAGACTTGGTATCAACTTGTCCTGCCCCCGCGACCGCGAGCGCCTCGAACCCCAGCACTCCGCCCGGCGCGGCCGGTCCCATATTGGGAAAGACGATCACATCGGCCACGGCCTCGGCCAGGGTCTCGAAGTCCCCCGGCGTGAACGCGGCATCAAACCTGAACTCGGCCGCGCCCACCGGCATTGCCAGCAGGACCAGCAGTGTGCACGCGACGATGAGCCTCTTTCCCATTGCAACCTCCTGGCGGCAGTCTAGCCTGGATCTCTTTGCGCCGAGTGCCCGTCATCGCGGGAAGCCCCGAGCGCGCGCCGGAGGGCCTGCGGCTTTTGTCTGGTGCGGGAAGGGTAGCGCCCAGGTATGGGCTACAAGCGAGGCTTCGCCTCAAAAGGACGAGGCGAAGCCTCAAGTCGACAGTTGACAGTTGAGAGTTTCCACCACCCCCCACCCAGCAAAGCCGCCCACCCGTCCCCCGCCCAAACGGCCGGTTGGAAACCTCGAGTCATGAGTTCAGAGCCTGCCCCAATCAGCGGGCTAGAGGGTGGCGAGGAGCTCGTTGGAGACGAGCCAGCCGCGGGGCGTGAGGCGGATCCACCGGCCGCGGCGGCGAGCAAGCCCAAGGGCAAAGAAGTCGGCCAATCGGTCCCGCAGTCCGGGGGCGATATCGCCGCAGCGCTCCAGCGTCTCCTCGTGCATGCCGCGGGCGAGCCGCAGTCCCAGCATCACGCTTTCTTTGAGTGCCTCGGGCGGGCTCAGGCGGCGGCTCCATTCGCGCGCCGTGGCGCCCTCCTCGATCGCGGCGAGATAGGTCGCAAGGCCGCTCGTGTTTGCCCAGCGCTGCCGGCCGCTCTGCCCGTGCGCCGCGACCCCGCCCGCGAGGACCGGCAGGCCAAGCCAGTAGCGAAGGTTGTGGCGCGCCTGGTGGCCCGGGAGAGCGAAGCTCGACACCTCGTAGTGGCGGTAGCCGGCGGCGACCAGGGTCCGGCCCACCGCCAGGTACTGCCGGGCCGCGGCGTCCGGATCGGGAAACAGGTCCGCGCGCCGCTGGGCCAGGGCGCCGAGCCGATGCGGCTTGTCCATCTCGAGAAGGTAGGCGGAGACATGCTGGGGGCCCAGCGCCAGCGTCCGGGCGAGGGTGTCCTCGAGCTCGCGCCGGCCGAGCCCGGGCAGGCCGAGCATGAGGTCGAGCGACAGCGCGAAGCCAGCGTCCTTGACTGCCTGCGCCGCGGCCAGGGCGGCGGCAGCGTCGTGGCGGCGGTCGAGCAGGCGCAGGACGGCGTCGGAGAAGGACTGCACGCCGAGTGAGATCCGATTGATGCCGGCGGAGCGCCAAAGAGCGAGCCGGGCCGGGGTCGCATCGTCGGGGTTGGCCTCGAGCGTGATCTCGGCGCCGGGGAGCAGCCGGAAGGCCCGCTGGATCTCACCGGCAAGCGCCAGCATTTGCGTCTCATCGAGCAGGGATGGCGTGCCACCTCCGAAGTAGACCGAGGCCAACGGCCTGCGGGCATGGCGGGCAGCGGTCGCCAGCTCACGGCAAATTGCCGCCACCGTTCTCGGCAGCAGGCCAAGCTCGGTCGTGCTCGTGAAGGTGCAGTACGAGCATCGGCTGCGACAGAAGGGCAAGTGGATGTAGAGGCCGGTCGGCCTCGGGTTTTCCGCCATGGACTCCGCTCACTTCGCTCGCAATTGGGGCTGGGGGTTAGGGGTTTGGGATTGGAGATTGGCGGCGCCGGCCTTACTGCGGAGTGTCTCGGTGCGAGCTGCAAGCGGCCGCGACTCGAACCGCGCAACGATCGACCTTGACCCGCCCAACCTCCCGCATCATCGCCCCCCGGTTCTGACCCCAATCCCCAACCCCCCAACCTCCCGCATCATCGCCCCCCTGTTCTGTCCCCAGTCCCCAACCCC
>JAZDGE010000322.1:0-5851 GCA_043807175.1 Acidobacteriota bacterium | reverse complement strand
CGGCGGTAAAACGTGGTGCGCGAGAGACCCAGGCGCGCCGCCGCGGCCTCTGCGTTGCCGCCGCAGGCCGCGAGGGCGGCTTCCATCTCCTCCCGCTCCACCCGTGCCAGCACGCTGGCGAGGTCGCGCGGGCCGCTCGGGCGAGCCGCCGTGATCTCCGGGCTCAACCCGCTGGTCTCCAACAACTGGCCGTCCTCGAGGAAGAGGGCGGCCTGCGCAATCTCGTTCTCGACCTGGCGGATGTTGCCAGGCCAGTGGTACGCGACGAGCGCTTCGATCGCCGCCCGGGAGATGCCGGCGATGGTGAGGCCCAGCCGGTCCGCCTCGCGCGCGAGGAAGAATGCCGCCAGGTTGGGGATGTCGGCGCGGCGCCGGCGCAGCGGTGGCAGCTCGACCACCCATCCCGCGAGCCGGTGATAGAGGTCGTCACGAAAGCTGCCGGCTTGCCGCAGGGCGCGGAGGTCGCGGTTGGTGGCGGCGATCGTCCTCACCCGAACCTTGCGGGGCTCGCGGCCACCGAGACGGTAGACCTCCCTGGACTGCAGCACGCGCAGAATCTTGGCTTGAGTCTCAGGCGCCATGTCGGCGATCTCGTCGAGAAAGAGCGTGCCCTCGCTCGCCATCTCGAACTTCCCCGGGCGGGCCTCGACGCCGGTGGCGACCCCCTTCTCGATGCCGAACAGCTCCGCCTCCAGCAGGTCCCGCGGAAGCGAGGCGCAGTTGAGCCCCAAGAAAGGCCCGCCGGCCATCCGTGAGGCAGCGTGGATGTAGCCTGCCAGCACCTCCTTGCCCGTGCCCGACTCGCCCAGGATCAGCACGCCGACGTCACCGGCGGCGACCCGCCCGGCCTTGGCGTAGATGTCGCAGACCTCGGCGACGACGGTCGGCGGATCCGGGAGCGCCGCGCGGGAGCGAGTGCGCGGCCTTGAGACGACTCTGGGATCGGCCAGCTCCGCGGCCGCAGAGATCAAGTGGGCGGCGGTTGCGACTCCGAGGCGGCAGGCCTCCGCGAGCCTCGGCGTGGGGAACTCGACGGCAAGGAGCAGCGATCCCGCGTCGAGGGCGATCAGTGCCTCGGGCACCGGTGCGGAATCGCCACGAGCCGCATGGAACATCACTCCACGGCGTCCCTTCGCCGCGACCTCGACCCTCTGACAGGGGAGGCTCGAGAAGAGCGCCTCACCCACAGCCTGAGCAAGCGCGACCGGAGACTCGCGGCTGGCGAGGCGGTCCAGAAGGTCCGGCAGTCGCTTGACCAAGGCCTCAAGTGGGCCGGCGCCGACCGTGCTGAGGTCCTGCCCAAAGACAGCCGCGGGCGGCGTCTGATGGTCTTCCGGAGCCGGCTTCTCATGCTCGACCGCGCCGAGCGTCACCCCGGGCTCGAGATCTTCTGCAGCCACCTCCTCCAGCAACAGCTCCACCGCGCCGAAGCGGACCTTCTCTCCAGGCTTCAGGTGGAGCCGCTGCACGCGGTTGGACCCCGAGAACGTGCCGTTTCGAGAGCACAGGTCCTCCACCTCAACCCCGTCGTCTCCCGCCCGCAGGCGCGCGTGGGACCGCGACACGCTGGGGTGCGCCAGCCGCAGCGGGCAGGTCGGATGCGAGCCCAGGACAGCCTCTCCGCGTGCAAGAAGCAGTCGAAATGGTTTGCCGTCGACACGTCCCACAAGGCATAAAGGCACTCGCTCGTGCTCCTCTCTCCTGAGGCCAGGCGCGGCTCCCGCTGGTCACGATGCTAGCGCCTGCCAGCCGCCGGCTCAAGCCGTCACGGCGAGCTCCGAGACCGCCGGCCCACCTTCGTGGGCTATCCTGTCAGGAGCGACCACGACCACACCGCACCACGACCTCGCGGGGACCATGCTCGGCCGCATCCGGATCGAGGCTCTGATCGGCCTGGGTGGCATGGGTGAGGTCTATCGGGGCGTGGATGAAGCGCTCCGGCGGCCGGTGGCGGTAAAGACGATCCGCGCCGAGCAGAGGTTCGGCCCCGAGGCGAAGGGGCGCTTCCTGCGCGAGGCGCGCATCCTCTCCCGCCTCGATCACCCTGGGATTTGCCGCGTCTACGAGCTGATCGAGCGACCGGAGGCGGACTATCTGGTGCTCGAGCTGGTCGAGGGTCGGACCCTGCGCGTCGCCGCGCAGGGGGGCCTCGCGAGGCGGGAGATCCTGCAGATCGCCCTGGGGGTAACGGAGGCGCTGGCAGGCGCACACCGCCAGGGCATCGTCCACCGCGACCTGAAGCCCGAGAACATCATGCTCATGCCCGGCGGCGGCATCAAGGTGCTCGACTTCGGCATCGCCCGCAGCATCGGCGCCCCAGGGCGACCGGGGGGCGACGACTCCGCGGTCGCCGAGCCCGGCGCCGAGCTGTCCGTCGGAATCGGGGACACCGCGGCGTGGCGCGGAGCCGGTGAAGCGTCAGCGGCCGACGAGACCGGGGCGACCTTTGCGACGCGCGGCGGCTCAGTCCTTGGAACCGCTCGTTACATGAGCCCCGAGCAGGCGGGCGGCGGCCTCGTCAGCGTCGCCAGCGACATGTACTTCCTCGGCGTCATGCTCCAGGAGCTCCTCACCGGCAAGCCGGCGTACGGCGAGGCGCCGCCGGAGGAGCTCTACCTCAAGGTGCTGCGAGCGGAGACGGTCCCGGTCACCGGCCTGAATGCCACCCTCACGCGCCTCCTGCGCGAGCTCGAGAGCCTCGATCCCCGCAAGCGGCCCACCAGCGACGAGACCGCGCGGCGACTGCAGTTCCTGCTCGACACACCACGGCGCCGCCGCCGGCAGGTGCTCATCGGCGCTCTGGTGACGGCAATCGCGGTGGCGACGGGTGGGGCAATCGTCTCGCGGGTCCAGGGACGCCGGCAAGCCGAGATCGCCCGCCGCTTCGCCACGGCGGCGGCCGAGATCGAGTGGCGCCTGCGCGCCGAGCACCTGAGCCCGCCCCACGACATTCGACCGGCGCGCCAGCGGGTGCGCGCGAGCATGCAGTCCATCCAGGCACAGATGGCCGAGCTGGGCTCGGCCGCCGAGGGACCGGGCCTGCTCGCCCTCGGTCGGGCCGCCCTGTCTCTCGGCGAAGACGAGGCCGCGCGGCGCCACCTCGAAGCCGCCTGGGCGGCCGGGCTCCCCGGCCCGGACGTGGCGTACTCGCTTGGACTCGCCTATGGACAGCTCTACACCAAGGCGCTCGCTAAAATCGATCCTGCCGCGCCGTCCGCGCAGCGCACGGCGGAGCTCCAACGGCTCCGGCAGGAGCTGCGCGATCCGGCTGCCGAGTACCTGCGAGCGGGCGCCGGCGCCGCGGGCCTTTACCCGGCCTACGTCAACGCGCTCATCGCCCTCAACGAGGAGCGGTTCGACGACGCGCTCGACCACGCCCGAACCCTCGGCTCCGCCGAGCCCTGGTTCTACGAGGCGGAGCTGATCGAGGCCGCGGTCCATCACCGTCAAGCCCTCGATGCAGGCACGATCCGACAGGACCTGACATTCGCCGACCAGGCGTTCGCGGCGACGGCGGAGGCCCTTACGCGGGCCTCGCAGAAGGCGAGAAGCGATCCGCGCGTGTGGCTGAGCCTTTGCGACTGCGAGGCGCGCCAGTTGACAATCCTCTCACTCTCCCGGCTCCGGCCGATCATCCCGGACCTCTACCGCAGGGCCCTCGCCACCTGCGAGCAGGCGGTCGCGCTTGACCCCGCAAGCGGCGCGCCCCACTCGCGAACGGCTTTGCTCTGCGTCGCCGCGGCGGGCGCCGAGTTGCGCCTCGGCAACGACCCCGAGCCGTGGTACGAGAAGGCTATGGAGTCCGCCTCGCGCGGCGTATTGGCCGACAAGGAGGACGGCGCGGCCCGCTACTATCGGGGTTGGGTAGCCAACAACGTCGCTTTGCGCCGGATCCAGCAGGGCCGCTCGCCCCTCCAGGTGCTCGAGCAGGCGGTCGCTGACTTTCGGGACGCGATCGAGCGCGCCGCCGACGTCCGCGGAGCGAGGTCGGGCCTGGGTGATGCCTGCGCCCTGGCCGCGTGGTGGGAGACGAGCGCCGGCGGTGACCCTTCGCGCTGGCTCAATCAGGGGATCCCCGTGCTCGAGGAGTTCGTTCGAATGCAACCCGAAAACCTGCACGCACATGCGAGCCTCGGCCACTTATACCTGATGAAGTCGGGCTGGGACGGCGAGCAGGGTGGCGACGGACTGGCAGCCGCTTACCGGGCAGTCGAGGCGTACCGGGCGGCCGCGGTTGGCGCCACGAGTCCCAACGAGCCGTACAACGTCGGGCTTGGCCTCGTTGCCGCGGGAGTGCAGTTGCTGGCCTCCGGGCAGGACCCGCGGGAGGTCGCCCGCGAGGCGCTTGGCGCCGCGGATCGCTCACAGGCGGCCAGTAAGGAGCTCGGAAGCCATCACTTCCTGCGCGGCCTGGCGTTGTCTCAGCTTGCCCTCTACGCCTACCTGACCGGCGAGAGCCCGGCCGCCACCGTGGCGGCGCTGCAACACGAGTACGCCGCCGGTTTCGCGCTCATGCCCGACAACTTCGAGGGCTACTGGGAGCAGGCCGCGGCATTGCTGATCCAAGCGCGCTGGGAAATCAGGCACGGCATCTCGCCCGAGGCCGTCCTGGCCAAGGCTCGTACCTCGTTGGCGCGCGGCCTCGCGCTGAACCCGTCGCTGGCGAGAAGCCACCGCACCAGGGGCGAGCTCGAGATCCAGGCCGGCCGCTGGCGACTGGCGCGCGGCGCCAGCCCTGAGGCCCAACTCGCAGAAGCCGAGCGGGCCCTGACCCGCGCGCTGCAGCACAATGGTCGCGACGCGAACAGCTTCCGGGCACTGGCCGAGGTTCACCTCTGGCGAGCGCGCTGGCTGGCGAAGGGCGCAGGGGTGGCCGCAACCGAGATCGAGAAGCAGCTGGCAGCTTGCTCGCGCGCGCTCGAGATCAACCCGCGGCTCGCCGAGGCCGAGATGATCCGCGCCGGACTTCTCGACCTGCGCGGGCACTCCAGCGCTCCTGGCGCCGCCGGCCAGGATCTGGACCAGGCAGCCGCGACCGCGCGGCGCGTCCTTGAGCTCAACCCGCTGCTCGGGCACGAGCTTGAGCTCTACGTCCCGCGAACGGAGAGCAGCCGCTCGTAGGTCCCGTGCAGATTCGCCGCTTGCCAGTGCGCTCGGGTGGGCGGGGGAACGGACCACGGACCACGCTTGTTGAATCAGTAACGGCGTCCAAGACGGAGCGACCTGCCATCGCGAACGACGTGAAACAGGTCGGCGAGGACAGCGCGGAAAGCGCTCTCGGCTGCGGCGTCGCCGTTGATCTCCTCGACGACGATCCCCTTGACGGGGCGCTCCTGGCGGGTCAGCGCCACCTTCAGGAAAGAGAGGTAGCGAGCGAGATCGGGGTGGTCCGCGCCAACTGCGATGGTCAGACGGCGGCCGCGGCGCTCGGAGGTGACCACGAGGCGGGCGCCGCAGTAGACGAAGTGGTTGCCGGGAACCCGGTGCGGCAGGCCGGCGAGGGCGGGAAGTCCAAGCCCACAGGGCGAGGCCGGATCGGCCGCGTTGAGCCAAAACACGCGATCCTCAGCCAGACCCTGCTCGAGCCGGCGCAGCGCGGCGTGGGAGGCGAACTGGAGCCCCGCGATGCCAGTGAAGAACTGCCCCGCCACGACCTCGCCGGAGAGCTCCATGATCCTCAAGCTGCGGAACAGGCGCGGCCACTGGAGCGCCGGCAGCTCGCGCTCGAGCAGCTCGCGGAAGAGCACGCCGTAGCGGTCAAGCAGCAGCCGAGCGCGGTCGCGGTTGCGCTCCTCCTGCTCGACCGCGTCCGCCGGCGCCTCGACCGGCGGCAGGCGGTACCAGTGGCCGG
>JAZDGE010000321.1:0-2873 GCA_043807175.1 Acidobacteriota bacterium | reverse complement strand
AGATCGAGCGGTTGCTGCAGCCACTGCTGGCGAACCGGCCCGCTTCGCCAGTGCCCGAGACCGAGCTTACGATCCTGCTGGCGGCGTTTGCCGATCTGCGGAACGAGATCGCCGGCATGCGGAGCTTCTCCGAGCTGGCTTCCTGCGGCGCGCTCGATCGTTTCCGCACCATCAAGCGGCGGCTGGGCGACACACTCCTCCACCCGAGGCTGCTGCCTGCGGTCGTGGAGACCACCGTCGCGATCAAGAACCGCTTCCGTGAGCTGTGGGAGGACGAAGAGGCGCAGCTCCTCAACGACACCAACCGCGTCATGGAGCTCAAGCGGCAACTGGCGGCGCACCCCGAGGTCATCAGCCCGGAGCTTCGCGAGGCGTTGGACACTTTTGCCTCGGTTCACCGCCGCGTCGACCAGGGCCGCCAGGACGAGAATGTCCGCCGCGAGGATGTCCTCGAGCTGCGGCGGACGCTGAATGTCATCCTCAATCGGTTCGACAGCGCCCTGTCGGCGATCGACGGCGCACCGGACAAGCAGGAGGCGCCAGCGCCGCCCCCAAACCCCGCGGCCGCGGCGACAGCAGTCGAGACCACCGCCAAACCCTCGCCTGGCGCCGCCACCACCACCCAGATGTCGCCTCAGCTTCCCACCGATCCCCTGCTCCACGAGTACTTAAGCAAGATCATGTTCGTGCTCGAGCTGGTGGGTCCTGAGACCTCGCCGGCCGAGGCGGCGCGAGCCAAGGAGATCGCCGGCCTGCGACTGGAGCCCTGGGAGGGGGAGGCGGGCCGGAAGAGCGCCGCGGGCCTTCTGCCCGCGGGTACACTGGCCAATGAGATGGCCCGCCTCTGGCTGTACGGAGCGGCCCTGCGCATTCGCATGGACGAGGAGGCAAGGGAGATCGACCGGCTCTCGAAACGTGGTGCCGACCGCCTCAGCGAGGTGCTCGAGCATGCCACGCAGTCGCTCGAGCGGGCGGCCGAGATCGAGCGGCGTTTTGGCTGGTTCATCGACGACGCGCTCTACCGCGGCGACACCGAGCATCTGGAGCGGCTCTTCCGCTCCCGTTTTCGGCTGCTCCGCGCCTATTCGGGACTTTGGCTGATTCACAACGAACGTGGTGGACTCTCACCGTTCTAGCTCACCTGGCCTGCGGCTGCGGCTGGGCGGCGAGACCCATGCTCTCGACGGCGAGCGCGTGGTCGTCGGGCGCAGTCGCTCCTGCCAGATCCGCTTGCGCGAGGACACCGTCTCGCGTTTGCACGCCGCGCTGCTCTGGTATGGCAACGACCTGGTGGTCGAGGATCTCGGCTCGTCAAACGGGACTTTCGTCAACGGAGAAAGGGTCCAGGCGCCCAGGGCGATCCAGGCCGGAGACCTGCTTCGCTTCGGCTCGCTGCGAGGAGTCATCGAAGCTGCGGATGGTCCGGTACCCGCCGAAGAAGGCGGCATCACCGTCACCTTTTCCACGGCTGACGACCTCGCCGCCGGCGGGCGCCGCCCCGCCGGTCTGGGAAGGCGGCTCCTTGCCGTCGTCGCCGATCTCCTCCTTTTCACGCTCGGCTCGGCCCTGCCACTCGCGCCGCTGGGGCTGCTCGTGCTCGCAGAGCGCCACGCCGCGCTGCCGGGTATTCTCCCCGCCACCGGGAGCGCGCGCGCCGTCGTGGCCGGAACCGCAGGCGCCCTCTGGGTGCTCTATTCCTGGTACTTCCTGGTCCATGGCTGGGCCAGGCGGGGTGGCTCGCCGGGGATGCGGGTCGCCGGTCTCCAGTTGCTCGACTGGCGCTGCCGCTGCCCGATCGGGTTCACTCGGGCCATGCTCCGGGTGCTGGCGCTGCTGGTTACCTTCCTCACGCTCGGCCTGGGTTTCCTGATCGTCCCGCTGCGTCGTGATCGCCGCGCCCTGCACGATCTGCTCGCCGGCACGCTGGTGGTCCGGCGGGTGGCTCGCCGGGCCAGAGAGGCGGAATCGATCCCGTGAACGAGGTCCTGAGTGCATTCAGCGCCACCGGTTGGGTGGCAAAAGGCGTCCTGGCGGTGCTTTCGGTCTTTTCCGTGGCTTCCTGGACGCTGACGTTTCTGAAGCTCCACCAACTCCAGCGAACGCAGCGCGCGAATAGCAGCTTCCTCGCCGAGTTCCGCCGGGCGGCGCGCCTCGGCGAGGTTCAAGCCGCGGCCGTCCGCGCGCCCGAGGCGCCACTGGCGGGGATGTTCCGCGCCGGCTACCTCGAGCTCGAGGCACAGGTGCGTGTGCTCGAGCGCACGGGCCACGACCCCTCGCAGATCAAGAGCCTCGCCGCCGTTGAACGCGCCCTGCAGCGGGCGATTGGCATCGAGGGCGCAAGGTTGCAGCGGTTCCTCCCCTTCCTCGCGACCACTGCATCGGCGACGCCGTTTATCGGCCTGTTCGGCACCGTGTGGGGAATCATGAACACGTTCCGGGCAATCGCGGCATCGGGCTCGACGTCGATTGTGACCGTCGCACCGGGGATCGCGGAGGCGCTCATCAACACCGCCGCGGGTCTCGCCGCGGCGATTCCCGCGGTCATCGCCTACAACGCCTTTCTCGGTGCGCTCCGCCGCCAGCGCGGCGTGATGGAGGATTTCCTCCTCGAGTTTCTCAACCTCACCGAGCGCACGTTCACGTAGCACGACAGCTCTCAGCTTTCAGCTCTCAGCTTTCAGCTCTCAGCGCTCAGCTTTCAGCGCTCAGCTATCAGCTTTCAGCGCTCAGCTTTCAGCGCTCAGCTTTCAGCGCTCAGCGCTCAGCTTTCAGCGCTCAGGGCTCAGCTTCTAGGTCTGTGCTGATAGCTGATAGCTGATAGCTGATAGCTGATAGCTGATAGCTGATAGCTGATAGCTGATAGCTGATAGCTG
>JAZDGE010000320.1:0-2383 GCA_043807175.1 Acidobacteriota bacterium | reverse complement strand
GGAGGGCGGCGAGGAGGCGTTGCTCGAGGGCGGTATTCGGGGGCGGTTGGGAGTCTGCGTTACGGATGTCGAGACGTAGGGGGTCGAGGGCGAGAGTAAGGGAGAGGGGCGGCGGAGCCGGGGCGGCGCGGTGTTCGACGGTGAGGATGAGATCCTCGGAGCGGCGCCGGAGGTAGAGGTTCGAGTCCCCCCAGGCGTGGAAGTCAGAGCTACCGCGTAGGGCCTGGCCGGCGGAGTTGCCGGGTGATTTGCGGGTATGATGGACGAGAAGAAGGGCGAGGGAGAACGTGCGCGAGAGCTCGCGCAGCGTGGCGAGGATGGCGGCGACTTCCGTGGCGTTGTTTTCGTCGGCCCCCTGCAGGCGGACGTAGGGGTCCAGGATGAGGAGGCGAGGGCGGCGCTGGGCGAGGGTGGCGTGCAGGCGTTCGACAGGTTCGGGGCGGTCGATGCGCAGGGAAGGCTCGAGGATGAGGTCGAGTTCGAGGGAGTGGAAGGAAGCGCCTCTGGCCCGGCAGAGGTGCTCGATGCGCTCGCGGAGGTGCAAGGGGGCGTCCTCGGCGGCATAGACAAGCACGGGTCCGGGGTCCGGGACGGCGAAGCGTCCCAGGCAGGGGCGGCCGGAGGCGACAGCGACGGCGAGCTCGAGGGCGAGCCAGCTCTTGCAGGCTTTGGGGGCTCCGCCGATGACGCCGACAGCGCCGCTGCCCCACAGGTGCTCGACCAACCAGGCGGGGTTGGATGGTTGCGGGGCCGTGATGTCGGCGGCGCGAACCACGGAGAGCAGGCGGTTCGAGGGAGTGCCCATCATGGGCGACGGGTTCCGGCGGCGGCTTTGGGGGTGCGAGGGGCTTGGGGTGGGGCGAAGACCTCGAAGTAGAGCTTTTCGTCGAGTTGTGTGAGCTCGCGCTGGGCGGCCGTGGCGAGGAGCTCGCCGGCCAGGGTGGTCAGCGTGCGGAAGTTGCCGCCGGCATGATCGGCCAGGGTGGCGGCGAGCTCGGGGGTGAGGAGCGAGGGGTTGCCGGCCGAGGTGACGAGGTGCTTGAGACAGGCCCTTAGCTCGTCGGGTGTGGCGTAGTCGAGGGTGAGGCGGGTGCGGATGCGGCTGGCCAGGGGGAGGAGGTCTTCGTGGCGGAAGCGTTCGGTGAGGCGGCGGTCGCCGGCCAGCACAACGGAGAGGATGACGCGCGAGTCGAAGTGCGTGCTGGTGAGCAGGCGCAGTTCGGAGAGTACGTGGGTGTTCATCTCCTGGGCTTCATCGATGAGCAAGACGGGCCGGGAGAGGGTGCTTTCGATGTAGGCTTGCCAGCAGGTGCGCAGCGCCTTGAAGCCGCCCCAGCGGTTGTTGGAGTTGGGCTTGTGGGCGATGCCGAAGAGCTCGCCCATCTCGCGATAGAAGTCGAGGAGGTTGGACCGGGGTTGGGTCAGCGAGGCAACAACGACGTCCCTCAGGCGGCCGAGGCGGCCCGCCAGCAGGCGCAGGGCCACGCTCTTGCCGGTGCCGGGGTCGCCGGTGATGAGCGCGAAGCCGCCCTCGCGCAGGTGCGCGTGCTCGATGCGCCAGCAGAAGTTCTCCAGCCTGGGCTCAGACCGCAGCGCCTCGGGAGGAAGCTCAGGGGAGAAGGGATTGAACTTGAGCCCGAACAGGGCGAGCAGCTTGTGGTCCATCAGCTTCTGTCCTCCGGTTCGTCTTCTTCGTGCAGGGGCAGATAGGCGGGCGGCAGGCCACTGGCCGCGTAGCGCGTCAGCAGGTCCTTGAGCAGGGGCGCGACGCCGCCGGCGGGAACATCCGTGGGCGCGCCGACGGCTTGGTTGATGGTGCGGCGGCGGCCGTCGGCGTTCTTTGTCCTGTCGAGCGGCCACAGCGGCGCGAGCACGGCACCGGAGCGGGGATCGACCAGGTCAACGGTGCTCAGGTCCCAGCGGGCGCAGCGCAGATGCAGCCGCTCGAAGTGAGCGAAGCGCGCCGGCACCTCGTAGCGGCAGCCGAAGAGCGAGACCGTGCCGTCGCTTCTCCTCTGGGTGCGCACGAGCTGGGCCCGGAACGCGCGGCGCAGCTCCACAGCGGAGGGGCTCGGCAGGCCCACGGATCGTTCGCCGAGGAAGCGCTCGAGCGGCGTCGAGCCGAGCTCGGAGTGCAGGCTGCGGTTGTACTCGAGCTCGCTCCAGGCCTGGGTGGCCTCGTTCAGCAGCTCGAGCGTGAGGTCTTCGACGCCCTCGGCCATCGCCATGAGCCGGCCCTCGACCTGCGCCCAGAGCACTTCCTGCTTGCCGTTCTGATGCGGCGAGTAGGGCAGCGTGGTCTCGTGATGGATGCTCAGCCGGAGCAGACCCTCGGTGGTCTCGGCCGCCAGCATCGCGCTGCCGTTGTCGGTCAAGAGCGCGC
>JAZDGE010000319.1:0-6550 GCA_043807175.1 Acidobacteriota bacterium | reverse complement strand
CTCCTGAAAGGAGTAGGTGAACACGCCCAGGTGGTCGAACCTCGTCTCCTCGACGAAAAGCTGCAGCTCCTCGAACTCCTCGTCGCCCTCGGTGGGAAAGCCGACGATGAAGGTGGTCCGCACCGCGAGGCCAGGCACCTCGGCGCGTGCCCGGGCAATCAGCTCGGAAAACGCGCGCGCGCTGCCGCCCCGCTTCATCGCCTTCAGCACCTTGCGGGAGGCATGCTGGAGCGGGAGGTCGAGGTACGGAACCAGGCGGCTCTCACACCTCATTAACGCGAACAGCCCCCCGTCCAGGGTCGCCGGATAGGCGTAGAGGAAGCGAATCCATGGCACCGGCGTAGCTTCGAGTAGCGCTTCCAGCAACTGGCGCAGGCCGGTGCGGCCCATCCCGAGATCCTCGCCGTAGCGGGTGGTGTCCTGGGCGATGAGGACGAGCTCGCCGATCCCGGTCTCGGCCAGCCGCCGCGCCTCGGCCACCAGCGAGGCCAGCTCGCGCGAGCGATAACGCCCGCGCATTCTTGGGATGTGGCAGAAGGAGCAGGGGTTGTCGCAGCCCTCGGCGACCTTCAGGTAGGCGAAGGCGCCGCCGGTGGCGAGCAGGCGCGGCGCCGAGTGGTCGTAGAGCCGCATCGCCGCTCGCTGGTCCGGCAGGGTGCGCGGTGAGGCCTTGCCGAGCACCACCCAGGGCGCCCGCTCCAGCTCGTCGAGCCCGATGAAGGCGTCGATCTCGGGGATCTCGGCCGCGAGCTCGGCAGCGTAACGCTGCGCCATGCAGCCCGCGACCACCAGCCGGCGCAGCCGGCCCTGACCCTTTTGCCCCGCGATCTCGAGGATCGTTTGGACCGACTCCCGCTTGGCGTCCTCGATGAAGCCGCAGGTGTTGATAACGACGACCTCGGCCTCCGGAAGGTCATGGGTCACGGCGGCGCCGTGCTCGACCAGATGTCCCAGCATCACCTCGGCATCCACCAGGTTCTTGGCACAACCGAGGCTGATCATCCCAACCTTAACTTCACGCGTGTGCGAAATCCCCCCGACCACAGCGGCGGATTCTAGCATTCTTGGACACTGTCTCGACTTGCTCGCAGCGGGCATGAACCGCTGCGAGACGCCGGCGCGCCTTGGAGTGCGGCAGCCGTGCTGCCGCCTTTCCTCCGGCGCGAGCCATGCTCGCGCCCGCCGGCTGGACCGGCATTGCAGCGCGGCGGCGCTGCAGCGCGCCAGCATGGCTGGCGCGAAAGGCAAGGCGCAAGCATGGCTTGCGCACTCCAAGGCAACGCACGTGTCGGTCGTACCGACTGTGGTCGAAACCGTCGAGGTCGGCGCCGGCGTCAGGGGGCGGGGAACATCATGCCGCAGCGCTCGGTCAAGACGGCGGCGCCCCACAGCTCCTGCACCTCGACCGTCGCCTCGGCGCCCGCCACCGCGGTCACCAGGCCCCTGCCGATTGCGGTGCGCCCCTCGGCCGGGTCTAGGAAGAGCACCTCCTGGCCGACGACCAGGCCCTCCGCCCACAGCCAGGCGTAGCCGCCCTGCACCCGCTCGATCGTCGCCGCCGCCGTGGCGCGATCCGCGTACTCCGCCCCCAGCGCCGCAACCTCGACCATCTTCTCCGGCAGCTCGCCCGCTTCCGCGGTACGCAGCACCACGCCGCCGGTGCGCTCCGCAAGCGCCCCGAACGCCTCGCGTGTAGGCCCCGACGAGCCCGCCACGGCGATGGCGAAGATGTGTGCCGGGTCCACCTCCTCGGCCTTGCGCACGACCTCCTCCAGGGTGTGGCGCTTGCTGTGTGGCGGCGCGTCACCGATGACCACGATCACCTTCTTCACGCCGCTGCGCCAGCCGCCGAGCTCGGTGCAGTCGAGGGCGTAGAGCAGCGCGTCGTACACCGCCTCGGGCTCGTCGCCGCCGCCCGCCACCCGCAGGCCGAGGATGCTGCCGCGAATCTCGTCCTTGTTGCTCGTGAAGGCGAAGCCGCGGGTGACGTACTCATCCCCGTAGTCGCGGTACGCCACCAGAGCGATGCGCGGATCAGTCACCTTGGCGAAGATCGCCTCGATCAGCGCCGTCGAGGCCGCCTTGGCAGCGTCGATGTCGTCGCTCATGCTGCCGGTGGTGTCGATGCAAAAGATCAGGTCGAGGCCGGCCCCCGGCGGCGCCGGAGTGGGGGTCGGCGGCGTCGTCACGCGACCTCCAGCAGCGCGCGCTGCGCGCAGCGCCTCTCCGTAGGCCTGCCGCTGCCCGGTGAAGTACTCACGCGCCTCGGCGTAGGGGCTCCCGCGACTGAGCAGGTCCACCCACACGCCCTGCCACACCGACGCCACCTCCACCATGCGGCCGAAGTGCAGCCAGCGCCGTGCGGGTCATCAGCTCACGCGAGCACCGCGCTTCCTCGTCGCTGGCTGCCGCAACTGCGCGCCCGAGCAGCTCCTCGACCGTCGCCGCCATCACCGCAACCTGGGCGTGGTCGTGCTGCCGCCAGTCCGAGAAGATCGTCTCCAGCACCAGCCCGAGCCCGAGCGATCCCTTCGCGGCCAGCGCCTTGAACGCCCCCGCCACGCCTGCGCGTTGGTCATAGAGCGATCCCCTCCCGCTCAATGTTGCGCAGGAGTGGACCCGTCCTCCGCGCAAAGCGGTCATCGGCCGTGAACACCAGCGAGATGACCTCGTCGTGCGCGAGCGAGAGTTCGGCGATGATCCCGCCTGTTCGCTCGATCTCACGAGCAGGCGATACCGTGCCGCACAGGACGACCAGGACATCGATGTCCGACCCTGGCTCATCGTCGCCACGTGCCCGTGAGCCGAACAAGACGAGCTGGATCAGGCGAGGGCCGTAAAGCTCTTTCAATCGGCGGCGCAACTCGGCCAGCAGTGCGCTCAGCATGGCGGTCATGGCGCCTGCCCGTCGCGGTCGCCATGTGCGCAGCCCGCGTTGCCACTCTTGTCGAAGGTGGCGATCGCCATCCACTGGGTCGCATCGCCCGCGGCTACCAGCCGCATCACCGATCGATTCATCCCCGCCCGCACCCCATCTCGAGCACCGGCCAAGATGGTGATGGCGTCGCCGTCGCGGCGCGCGATCCGCGGGCTAGCCCGCATTTCTCACCGTGGTCCGTAGCGAAAGCGCCGAGAGTGCGTTCGGTGCCAGGTATGACACTCTGGTGCTGCGGCCACGCCATCGATTCTCGGCCCTTGCTCGCAGTCTCGATTGCCGCGACGGCCGACCGCGTCCAGAGTGTCATACCTGGCACCGGGCACGTAGCGACGAGCGACGCAGGCGTACTTAAACAGTACGTCGAGGAGTGAGGAGCGAGTACGGCCCGAGATGGCGTGCTATCGGCGCTTGCAGTAGGACAAGCGGTGAGAAATGCGGGCTAGCCACCTCTGTTTCTTCGCTCCCGCCGCGCCCGCTGCACCTCACGAGAGATCTCGACCAGTGGCATGGGAGAATCGCCCGTAGCACGCTCGGCGATCGAGCAAGGCCGGATGGGTGCGAGCCGCTTCAGGACGAGGGTATCGCCCCGGGCCCAGAGCAGCAGCTCGGACGAGGCCGGGAACAGGCGCAGGAACTCCTTCGGAAGCTGGATCGTGCCGTCTTCGCCAACCTTCACCGCGTCCATGGCCTCGCCTCACCTCTCGCGCCCAGTACAGCTTGCGCATATGACGTGCCGGCAACTGAAGATCACGAGCATGGCAGCCGACGCTCGATCCGTTTCGGGCGTCCCCCTGCCGGAGCGACAACCCACGGCCCCTCGGCGGCTTGAGGCGGCGCCTCCCTAACCTAACCTTTCAGGTCCATCGCGGGGTGGCGCACGGCGGGGAACCCCGGGGAGTGTCCTGGCGGCGAGGTGAGAGACTGCGTGACCCTGAGGCTTTGACGGCGGCGCCCGCCGGGGGTAGCCTTGAGGCGTGCAGGACGCGGGAGGTGCTCGCATGTATCGCATCACGCTGAACATCGAAAGGCTCGTCGAAGGCCCGTACCTCGGCACCAGCCCAGAGCTGCCCGGTCTAGTGGTCCAGGGCTCTTCCCCCGAAGAGGTTCTGGCCAACGCGCCGGCGATTGCACGCGACCTGATCGAGGTCATGGTGGAGACCGGCGAGCCATTCCCGCGCAGCCTCGAAGAGGTCGTGCTCCCCGGCAGCGTCCCGCTGCTCGTCCCGGCATGACGTACCGCGAGCTTGCCCGCAAGCTGCGTACTCTCGGCTGCACTCTGAAGCGCCACACCAAGGGGAGCCACGAGATCTGGCACAGCCCTGCGCGAGTCAGATCCACGTCGCTCCCGAACCATCCTGGGGACATTCCGCGCGGCACCCTGAAAGCCGTGCTCAAGCAGCTCCAGATCGCGCAGGAGGATCTCGACCGGGCGTGAGCGTTACCCTCGGCCAGCGGCCGGCTCCCAGCGACCGCAGCGGCAGGGCCTTCTTGCCAACACGATGCGGCTTGGTTGGGCCCGGCAGCGATCTTGACCCCTTCGGGGCGAGGATCGATACTGCTGGTGGCGTATGGATCGTGTCGGATAAGGCCTCGGTTGCCCGCGTCTCCTCAAAGTATCAGATCGTGATTCCGCTAGAGGTGCGGGACAAGGCAGGAATTCGCCCAGGGACAAGGTTCGAGCTGGTCGTCACCGCGAGCGGTCTGCGCTTGATCCGCCTCGGTCAGCTCACTGCCCTGCGGGGGACTGTCCGGCGCGACGATCACCTCGCGATCCGAAATGAAGGCGAGCGAGTCTAAAGCTGCTCGCCACCTGCCTCGCCCGCGAGCTCTGATCGGCTTGCGGCCGCGCGGACACCCTCCAAGACCACGGCGGCGCACCGATGATCGCATCGCCCCCTCCCGTCATGGGTCGCCTCGCTGCTACAATTGGGTGGAGGAGAGGCGCGATGAAGCTGCAAGTGGTGCTTCAGCCAAGCGAAGACGGCGGGTATACGGCCTATGTCCCGGCGCTCCCCGGTTGCGTTTCCGAGGGAGACACCAGGGAAGGTGCTCTCGCAAACATCCGAGAGGCGATCGACCTGTACCTCGAGCCGGTGGAAGACGACGCCGCAGCGCTCGCATCAGCCGAAATCCTCGAGCTGGTCGTTCGGGCAAGCTCCCCCTTTTCGACCACACCCGCGTCGTCGCGGCACTGCAGCGCGGCGGCTGGGTCGTGGTGCGACAGCGGGGAAGCCACATCTCCCTCATAGGCGTACCAGCGCTGGCACTCTCAAGATCACGGTACCCGCGCACCGCGAGATGAAGCGCAGCACGCTCGCGCGACTGCTGAAGGACGCGAGTCTGCCCTTCGAGTCGTTCCTCAGCCTGCTTCGTTGAGCTCGGGCTCCCGGCGGCCGCGCGCGCCAGAGCGGGCCGACCGCTGCGCCATGACCATCACCCCAGCCTCGCGAGCAGGGTGAGGTCAGCGAGGAGATCAACCACGGTGCCTTGGCGCTTCGCGCGGTCCTTGGCGAGCGCCTTCTCCAGGATGAGGCGGGCCGAGCCGGGGAAGCCGGAGGGGTAGCGGACCTCGTCCTCCTTGTGCATGCGCATGACCTCGAGGGGATTCTTCGAGACGAAGGGCGGCGCCCCGGTGATCAGGGTGAAAAGCATGATCCCGAGAGCATAGATGTCGGAGCGGCCGTCCACCGGTTGCCCCTGGCACTGCTCCGGGGACATGTACGGCGGCTTGCCGGCGATCGAGCCGTCGAGGGTGCCGTGCGAGGTGTACTCGTGGCGGGCGACGCCGAAGTCGATCAGGCGCAGGAAATGGCCACCCCGCGGCGAGGAGGTGAGGATCACGTTGTCGGGGGTGAGGTCGCGGTGGTAGACGCCGGCGGCGTGAGCGGGCACCAGCGCCCGCGCCACCCCGGCGACGATTCTCGCCGCGTCAGGAAGTGATAGCCGCCCGGCGCGACGCAGATGCCGGAGCAGCTCCTCGCCCTCGATGTACTCCATGGCGATGAACGGGCGTCTACCGTCGTTGCCGGCTCGACCGAAGTGGAAGACCCGCACCAGCGGCGCCTCCGGGTCAGCCTGCCCGAGTTGCATCAGGATCTCGCCCTCGCGCAGGAACTTGTGAACCAGGTCAAGGTCCGAGAGGTGGTTGTCGTCCATCACCTTGAGCGCCACCGCGGGCGCGCCGCGCCGGAGCGTGTCGGTTGCCTTGTAGATGCTGGCCATGCCACCGCGGCCGATAGGCTCCCGCACCTCGTAGCGATCGAGACGCCGGGTCGTCACCCGCTGCGCGGCCCCCGACTGGCGGATCAGGTGGAGGGTCACCAACACCGCGGCCACCACCGCCACGATCAGCAGCACCACCAGCAGCACCTCGAGGCCGCTGGTCTCGCGGCGGCGGGGCGAGGAGGGAAAAGAGATCAAGTCTCAAGTGGAAGCGTCCCGGGCACAACGAAAGCCGAGGAGGTCGCTGCGGTCGGCCGGATCGTACCTGGCGCGGTCGGACGAGCGGAGCCTCCTCGGATCGTAGCTCCAGGAGCCGCCGCGAACGACACGGCCGCTGCCAGAGCCCGGGCCAGGAGGGTCCTGCGCCGGCGAGGCCGCGTAGTAGCCGTC
>JAZDGE010000318.1:0-3010 GCA_043807175.1 Acidobacteriota bacterium | reverse complement strand
ACGGTGAGATGCGCCGGGGGCTCCTCGATGGTTTTCAGGAGCGCCGAGGCGGAGTAGATATTGAGCGGCGGGGTGTGGGCGTTGGCCACGATGAGAACGCGCTGCCGGCCCTCGTAGGGTCGCTGGTCGATACCCTGGAGGAGGGGGCGAACCTGCTCGTCGATCTTGATCTCCTTGTTGCCGGGCAGCACGTCGAGGATCGTGGCGTCGGGGTGGATGCCGCGCCGCACG
Source organism: Acidobacteriota bacterium (assembly GCA_043807175.1). Classification (GTDB taxonomy): domain Bacteria; phylum Acidobacteriota; class Thermoanaerobaculia; order Thermoanaerobaculales; family Thermoanaerobaculaceae; genus JAZDGE01. The sequence continues at coordinate 2,779 of JAZDGE010000318.1, read as the reverse complement.
CGGTCACAGGATGTGCAGGAGCACACTGCCCGAGGCTCGCGGCAGATCAGCGCGGCGGCGAGCTCGATCGCCATCGCCTCGCGGCCGAGGCCGGGGGCGGAGGTGAGCAGGAGCGTGCCGGGGAGCGCTCCGGCGGCATCAAGCTCGCGGCACCGAGCCAGCAGACGCCCCACGCCGGCCCAGGAGGCGCTGGTGAGATAGGGCGCCGGCCAAGGGAGCAGCGAGCTCACGGGAGAAATCCCGCCAGCCGTCCCAGGACCCGCTGGTGTACCGCCTCGGGCGCACCCGTGGCGTCCACCAGGAGGACGCGCTCGGGCGCGCGCTGGGCGAGCTGAAGATAGCCTTCCGCGACGCGGCGGTGGAAGGCGAGCGCCTCGTCCTCGAAGCGGCTGTTCTCCTCGGTGGTCGAGACCCGGCGGCGGGCCCGCGCGAGGGCGACCTCCACCGGCAGATCGAGCACCACGGTGGCATCAGGCGCCAGGCCCGCACAGGCGATCTCGTTGAGGCGGGAGACGGTCTTCCATCCGAGGCGCCGGGCGACGCCCTGGTAGGCGAGCGAGGAGTCGGCGAAGCGGTCGGCCAGCACCACCCCGCCCACCGCCAGGGCCGGGGCGATCACCTGCTGGACCAGTTGTGTGCGCGCGGCCTCGAGCAGGAACAGCTCGGCGAGCGGAACCGGGTCACTTTGGGGATGGAGGAGGAGCTCGCGCACGCGCTCGCCGAGCCTGGTGCCGCCAGGCTCCCGAGTCGTGACCACCGCCCTGCCCTGAGTGCGAAGGTACACCGCAAGCAGCTCGAGCTGCGTGCTCTTGCCGCTCCCCTCGATCCCCTCGATGGTGATGAACCGTCCTACACCCATCCGCGGATTGTAGCAAGCAGACTGGCGAGGCTCCGCCTTAAACTGTCGCGGGTCCGCCGATTGTCGAGCGCTTGCGGCACCATGCAGGTGACTGCTTGGTGTTGGCGGAGCCTCCGTTGACAGTTGACAGTTGACAGTTTCCACCACCCCCCACCCAGCAGACCCACCCACCCGACCCCGCCCGAGCGCCGGACGAAAGATCTCTTCTGTTCGTGAAAATCTCTGCGAGTTGAGCACCCCCACGAACCGAACTGCCCCCAAGGCGTAGTATTGTTGTGCCGGGAATGAATCGCGTCTCCTCCTCGGGACTGGCGCCGGTGTTGGCGTTCGGGATTGCCGCGTTTCTCGTGGCCTGCCTTTCCATTCTCGACATGTTCCTGCCGCGGCCCTACGACGGCGTCGAGCTCGAGCCCGATCGCGGCGACCTCGTGGTTCGCCGGGTGGTGGAGGGCTCGGGCGCCGCCCTCGCTGGGGTCCTGCCCGGCGATCGCATCGTGGGTCTCGGGCGCACGATGGTGCGGGCGCCGTCGGAAGCCGCGCGGGCGCTGCAGCGCCTGCGAGTGGGGGAGCGAGTGGCCTATCTGCTGGAGCGACGGGGCCAACTCTTCGAGACCGAGCTGCAGTTGGGTCCGCGGCGGCTGGGCTCCGCGCTCTACCTCTATGGCTGCTTTTCCGGGTTCCTCTTCTTCTTCATCGGGCTGTTCGTGCTTCTCTACCGCGCCGACGCTCCGCAGGGCGCTCCCACCCGGGTGTTCTTCGTCGTCTGCACCCTCTTCCTGCTTTTCCTCGTCTGCCGGCTGCGGCCAGCCTCGTACTCCTGGGTGGACGGCGTGGTCCTCACCACCGGCACGCTTTCGCTGCTTGCGCTGCCGGCGGCGTTTCTTCATTTCTTCCTGGTCTTCCCGCGCCGCTTCGTGCTCACCCTGGCGCCGGAGAGCGGGACGTCTGAGGACACCTCCCACCGCGCCCTGCGCGCGATCGAGCGGCTGATCAACTCGTCGCCCCACTTCTTCACCGCGCTCTATCTGTTGCCACCCCTACTCTACGCCGGGAACTTCGTGCTCGCCTCGTGGTTTGCCCTGCGCATGCGCCTCGTTTCGGGCGCGCCGCTGGCGAGCTGGGTGCTGATGGGCGACTACCTCGTGCTCGGGCTGCTGGCGCTGCTGGTGTCGCTCTTGAAGGCGCAGGAGGGGCAGGAGCGCCGCCAGATCGCGACGGTCTTCTTTGGCACGGTCGTGGGCGTCACCCCGTTCTTGCTGCTGGGCATCGCCCTGCCCTCGGTCTTCCGCACCGACAGCTACGTTCTGCTCGGCGTGGTGCCGCTGAGCCTCGTGCCCCTCACCTTCGGCTATGCCATCGTGCGCTTCCAGTTCTTCGATATTCGAGTGATCGTTCGGCGCTCGCTGCTCTACACCTTGACCACCGCCGTCGTCGCCGGAACCTACGCCGTCGGCATCGCGGCGTTCACCGTGCTCTTCCGCGGCTTTTCGCTCGGCCGCTCCCCCTACTTTCCGCTGCTGCTCGCGCTCGCCATCCTGGCGCTCTTCGATCCCCTGCGCCGGCGCCTGCAGGAGCCGGTGGACCGCTTCTTCTTTCGCGAGGTGTACGACGCCCGCCGCGCCATCGAGGAGATCTCCACCGAGATGGCGCGCGAGTTCTCAGTCGAGCGGCTGGACGCCATGCTCACGGCGCGCCTGTGCGAGGTGATGCACCTCGAGTGGGCAGTGCTGTACCGCCGCGAGGGCGCCTTGCTGGCGGCGGCGACAGGGCTGGCCGGCCTGCCTGCGTCGCTACCCGCCAGCCTCGCAGGCGATCTCCTTCTCGTCGCCGAGCTCACCCACCACGACAAGCCGGTGCGAACCGGGGTGCTGGAGCCCTTGAAGGCGCTGGATCCTGCCTCACGCGCCTGCATCGAGGGAT
>JAZDGE010000317.1:0-2350 GCA_043807175.1 Acidobacteriota bacterium | reverse complement strand
AGCAGCGCTACGTTGAGGATTGCGCGACGAGGCCCGGGGCGAAGATGGCCCGAAGATGGGATGCGAGAGCCGGAAGTTATTTCTGCGCGAGCCCTAAATGCCACGCGTGGGTGCGCTGCGACATGGCGCCAGCAGGGTTTGGCGCCCAACCAGCGACACTGGTGTGCACGTACTGGCGGCCGTCCTGGCGCCCACCTTGAGCCACCCTTTCTCGGCGCCCTCAAGGTCCACTTCCCTGCGTTCTCGACCCCGGTCAGCGGTGGTATCGTGATTCGGTGGAAACGGAATCCCCGCTGGCTTGTTCCCAGGTCCTGCGCGTTCTCAAGGTGGTGGGGTGACGAGGGCTCTGGCCCAGCCGGCGCACCCGCTTTGCGCTTTCCTGCCCTGGGACTCTGAGTTCTTCGGGGTGCGCGTGGCCTCGCTCCAGGACTGTCGGCCGACGCGCGGCGAGCTGCGAGCGGCGGTCGCGTGGTGCGCCACCGAGCGGATCGACTGCCTCTACTTCCTGTGCGCCGCCGACGCGACGGCGTCCGCCAACGCGGCGGAAGACGAGGGATTCAGACTCGTCGATGTCAGGATCGAGCTGCAGTGGTCGGCCACCGAATCCGAGGCGGTAATGCCAGCCGAGCTTCCGGCGGGAGTCCGCCCGGCCGGGGTTGCGGATGAGCCGGGTCTGCTGCGGCTGACCGACCATGCCTTCCAGCACAGCCGCTTCTTTCATGACGCCCACTTCTCGCGTGAACGGGTGAACGAGCTCTTTCGCCGCTGGATCTCCCAGGACCTGCGGGGTGACGGGATGGCCGAGAGGGTGCTCCTGGCCGAGTCCGACTCGGTCGCCGGCTACGTGACCCTGAACCCGGAAGGCGGCGACGGCGTTCGCATCGGCCTGATCGCCATCGCCGACCGGGCCCGGCAGGGCGGCGCCGGCGCCTCGCTGCTCGCCGCGGCTCAAGCTCATTGCCGGCAAACCGGCCGGCGGCGGCTCGTTGTCGCCACGCAGCTTCGAAACGTGGCGGCGCAGCGGCTCTTCCAGCGCTGTGGATGCCGCACCGAGAAGGTAGGGCTCTGGTTTCACAAGTGGTTCTCTCGCTCGTGAACCGTGACCGCGGCCTTGCGGTCAGAGGGCCGGGGCCACCGGGGGGCCGGCAGCGCGCGGTGAGATCGCCGGCCGCTCGCGGAGCGATCGCGAGCGCCCCGGCAAATCAGCACGGCTCGCCGCCGGAGCATTTGTCCCCAAAATGAAGGTCGGCGTCGTCATTCCCGCCCACAACGCGGAGTGCTTTATCGCAGGGACCCTGGCGAGCCTGCAGCGGCAGAGCTACCCCAACTGGCAAGCAGTGGTCGTGGACGACGGCTCGCATGACCGCACCGCCGAGCTGGTTCGGCAGGCGGCCGCCGGGGACGCGCGCTTGCGCCTCGTCGCGCAGGAAAACCGGGGCGCCGCGGCCGCGCGCGATCGCGGCTTCGACGAGCTCGGTAGCTCCTGCGACGGGGTGCTCTTCTTCGACCACGATGACCGCCTGCGGCCCGACGCACTGGCCAGGCTGTCCGCAACACTCTCCGACAGCCCCAACGCATGCGCCGCCTACGGTCTCGCCGCGACGGTGGATGCGGGCGGCCGGCTGATCCGGCGCGGCAAGCTCGGCAGGCAGCGCTGCCGCCGCAAGCTTGAGGGCCGGCGGCTGGTCGCCATGCGCGTGGAAGAGCCGATGACCTTTGCCGGGCTGGTCGTGAGGAACTGGATCCCGGTCGGCGGCATTCTGATCCGCAGCGAGGCGAAGCGCGCCGCCGGCGCCTTCGACGCCGCCATTGGGCACGCCCACGACTGGGACATGTGGCTGCGGCTCAGCCTGCTGGCGCCGATCGCCTTCCTGAACGAGGTGGTCTACGACTACCGCGTACACGCGACAGGGATGTCTCACGACCCTGGCGAGATTCTCAGGAGCGAGCTGCTCGTGAGGGAGAAGCTCGTGATGCAGGCCGACCTCCCGGTGGAGATCCGCCGGCAGGCCCTGATTGCGACCCGGCTGGTCCTACGCGCCCAGCTCAGGCGACAGGTACTCAAGTCAGCCGGCCTCGCGCTCAGGCTGCGCGCCACCGAGGGTCGAGAGCGCCTTGCGACGGCCCGAGCCAACTTCCTCAGGTTCGCGGCCCTCGATCCCTGCGCCCCCGCCGCCAGCCACGATTCCCCGCCCTGACCGGCGCCGACTGCGGCGCGCGGCAGCCGTGCAACCTACTCGCCGTAGTGCGCGATGACGCGCTCGATCGCGCGCTCGCACACCGGACAAAACGGCTTTGGCCCCTTGGTGAACATGATGCAGTCGAGCGCCGGCCGGTAGAGCCCCTTAGC
>JAZDGE010000316.1:0-6636 GCA_043807175.1 Acidobacteriota bacterium | reverse complement strand
GCCCGGTCTCCTGCACTACGAGGTGGTGAATGCGGCGCATCGCCTCGTCCGTGCCGGTCGCCTTCGGCACGAAACGGGCGAACGCGTTGTGGCGGCCGCCCTGGCGCTCCCCATCACCGTGGTCACCGGCGCGGAGATCCTTCAGCGAGCCTTCGCCCTGGCCCAGACGTTGGCGCTACCGTCGGCGTACGACGCCCACTACCTCGCCGTGGCGAAGGCGCACGAGTGTGAGCTGTGGACCGCTGATGCCAGGCTTGCCACGGCTGCCCGCGCCTCGTTCCCGCTCCTCCGCCTCTTGGAGTGAGTCTTACGACGTCCGCCGCGCTCGGTTCGCGGCGTGCGAGCTCAGACTGCGCCGAGGGCCTGGAGGCGCTGGGCGGCGGCGGCGCCGACCTCGCCGCCGGGATCGCGCTCCACTGCCTCGCGGTAGGCCCCGACGGCGTCGCTGCGCCGGCCCAACGCCTCGAGCGCCTTGCCCCGCAGCAGCGAGACCTGGGCCACACCCGGCAGCAGCTCCTCGGCCCGGTCGAGGCGTCCTAGCGCCTCCTGCGGGCTCCCCTTGAGGAGGAGCTCGCCGCCGACGAGCTGGGTGATGAACACCCCAGGCGCCAGCCGAGCGCCCTCCCGCGCCTCGCTGAGGGCGGGCTCGGTGCGCTTGAGCTCGCCAAGACCCAGGGCATGCAGCGTGCGCAGCACGCCGGCCTTGGGGGCCAGCTGCACCGCCTCCGCCAGCTTGCCTTCCGCCTGCTTGTCCTTGTCTTCTCCGAGCAGACCCATTCCCTCGCGGGCGAGATCCCAGGCCGGGCGCTCCGCGAGCACGTGCCGAGCGGCGAGCCGGTACGGCTCCACCCGCAGCGGCCGCTTGCGCAGCTCCGCCGGCAGGGCGGCGACGCGTTGCTCGGCGGTGGCGAGGCGCTCCCGGGACATCGGGTGCGAGGCGAACAGCCGCGTGACGAGCCCCGGCTCGCGGTCGTGAAGCGAGAGGAGCACACGCTGCGTCTCCACCATCCCGGCGGGCGAGTAGCCGGCCTTGAGCGCGTAGTCGAGGCCAAGCTCGTCGCACTGCCGTTCCTGCTCGCGCGAGTAGTGGGCGAGGGCGAGCTGCGCGCCGACGACGGCGCCGAGCGTGATCAGCTCGCGATGCTTCACCTCGCCGGCCTCCATCGCGATCCCGCCGCCAACGATGATCGCCATCGCCAGCAGTTGCCGGTTGTAGGCAGCGACGGCATGGCGCGCGGTGACATGGCCGACCTCGTGGCCAAGCACCGCCGCGAGCCCGTCCTCCGATTCCAGGCGCGACAGCAGCCCGCGCGTGATGCAGATCTTGCCGCCGGGCAAAGCAAAGGCGTTGATCTCCGGGTCGTTGACCGCGGTGAAGCGGTAGGGCAGGCCAGGCCGGTGTCCAACCGCGGCGACGGCCTCGCCGGCGCGGCTCACCACCGCCTGCGCCGCGTTATCGTCCAGCGGCCCCAGGGAACCCTGAATCGCCTGCCCGTACAGGCTCGCTCCCATCTCGATCTCCTGCGCCTCGCCCATGAGATCGAGCTGCGACTTGCCAGTGACCGGATTGACGGTGCAGCCGGCGGCCAGCAGGCCGGAAAGCACCAGCAGCAGAACCAGCAGACGCCTGGGGAGGCTCCGCCTCAAATCGTCGAGGAATGGTCGGTTGTCGGGCGCTTGCGGCACTTTGCGCGTGGCTGCATGGTGTAGGCGGCGCCTCCGTCGACAGTTGACAGTCGACAGTTTGCCCCACACCCCACCCTGCAAACCCACCCACCCGTCCCCCGCCCAAACGCAGGGCGAAGAACTTGCTCTCTTCGTGAAGATTCCCGCCGTATGACCGCTCCTGGTCATCACCACCTCCCGAGTCCTCCCGAGCAAGGACTCTCCTCGCAACGTCTTACAAGCACCGCACCCTCCGAACCACGAACCACGGACCGCGGGCCACGGGCCACGAACCACGACCTATGAGTCCCGCCGCCAGACCGTGCCATGCGGCGTGTCCTCCAGCAGGATCCCCATCGCGACGAGCTGGGCGCGGACGGCATCGGCGCGGGCGAAGTCACGCGCCTTGCGCGCGGCCGTGCGCTCGGTGACCATGGCCTCGACGCTCGCATCGAGTGCGTCCTCGCGTGGTGGGGGGCACAGGCCGAGCACCGCGTCGGCCCGAGCCAGCGCCGCGTCGAGACGGAGTCTCACCGACGCCGCCAGGCCTTCGCCATCGAGCGCCTGGTTCACCTTGGTCACGAGCGTGTGCAGCGCCGCCAGCGCCCGCGCGGTGTTGAGGTCGTCGGCGAGCGCACCGGAGAAGTCCGCCTCGAACGACTCGACCTCGGACGCTGGCAACACACCCTCGCCGCCGGCCGCCGGGGTGTGGGCGAGCCGCCGCCGGGTGTTGGCGATGCGCTCCACCGCCGCAGCGGCGCCCTGCAGCGCATCGAACGTGAAGTTGAGCTTCTGCCGGTAGGGCACCGAGATCAGCAAGTAGCGAATCGCCAGCGGCGCGTGGCCGCGCTCGATAAGGTCTCGAAGCGTGAAGAAGTTCCCCAACGACTTGGCCATCTTCTGGCCTTCGACGATCAGGTGCTCGGCGTGCAGCCAGGTGTGGACGAAGGGCTTGCCGGTCGCCCCCTCCGACTGCGCAATCTCGTTCTCGTGGTGAGGGAAGACCAGGTCCACCCCGCCGGCGTGGATGTCAATGCTCTCGCCGAGCAGGTCCATCGCCATCGCGGAGCACTCGAGGTGCCAGCCCGGCCTGCCCTTGCCAAGCGCCGTCTCCCAGCAGGGCTCGCCTTCCTTGGCGGCCTTCCAGAGCACGAAGTCGCGCACGTCCTCTTTCTCGTACTCGTCGGCATCCACCCGGGCGCCGGCTCGGATCTGCGCGAGATCGGCGCCGGAGAGGCGACCATAGCCCGGCAGCGAGGCGATGCGGAAGTAGGTCGAGCCGTCCAAGACGTAGGTGTGCCCACGCACGCGCAACCGCTCGACCAGCCCTACCATCTGCGGGATGTAGTCGGTCGCGCGCGGGTAGTGCTCGGCGCGCTCGATCCCGAGGACGGCGATGTCGGCGAAGAACGCCTCGGCGTAGCGGCTGGTGAACTCGCGCAAGGAGATCCCCTCGGCCGCTGCGCCCCGCATTGTCTTGTCGTCGATATCGGTAAGATTCATCACCTGGGTGACCTGGTAGCCGAACGCCTTGAGCGTACGGCGCAAGACGTCCTCGAAAAGAAAGGTGCGCAGGTTGCCGATGTGGACGAAGTTGTAGACCGTCGGGCCGCATGTGTAGAGCCGCACATGGCCGGCCTCGAGCGGCTCGAAGCGCTCGAGCGAGCGTGAAAGCGTGTTGAAGAAGCAGATCTCCAGCGGCATTGCCCCTCCGCCCAAGATTGTAGCGTGAGCTTCAGATGCTACTGGCGGCCCGGCGGGCGCAGGCGCCGCCAAAGTCGATCAGCATGCCTGCCAGCTCGCCGTTGCGCTCCCAAGCGAGGGGGTACTCGACGCCGAGATCGGCGCTGTCGCGGCCACCCCAGGCCAGGTAGGTCTCGGCCGCCGGCGCGTACAGACGGGCGTGTCCCGCGAGCGGCCCCGCCAGCCAGCGTGCGACCTCCGCCGCGGCCGCGGCCTCTTCTCTCCGCTGCACGAGCTCGAGGAGCGAGCGCGAAAGCGCCGGCCGCGCCACCGCCGGAACCGGAAAGCCGCACACGACATCCCACCTGCCGGCCTCGGCGAGGGCTTCCTCCGGGGGCTCGCGCAGCGCCCCGGCGCCACCCCACATCAGCCGCTCCCCATCGCCCGCCGCCCCAGCGAACGGGCCCCAGCCGGCGGGAAATGCCGCCGTGGCGCAAAGCAGCCCGCCGGCCTCGCTGGCACTCGCCTTCCCCAGCTCGTGCCAGCCTGAGACGCCGGCCGTGAGGTCCTCCACCGCCACCCAGCAGCGGGCGCCGGCCGCCTTCAAACGCCGCGGAACCCCACCGAGCTCGGGGGCGAGGTGCTCCGCCAGCACGCCGGAATCGAGCCAGCCGGCAAGCGCCAGGGCATCGGGAAGTACGAGCACGCCCGCTGAAGCTCCCGCGCTTTCTCGCGCCAATGCGACCTTCGAGACGAGCAGAGCGCAGCCCATCTCGGCCTGCCGCCGCCACCGCCGCTCCCCCTCCGCCGCCTCATCGAGCAGCGCCAGCACCGCGAGCTGGGCGCCGAGGCCGGCGCCGAGACCAGCAACCCAGACGGCGCCGCCCCGCGCCAGCTCGGCAACGGCGCCGGCGGCGAATGCCGCCTGGACGCCATCGGCGACCACGATCAGGCCGCTTTCTCGTTTGCGCCGTGCCATCGGGCCGCAATGCTAGCAGGAGTGCGAGAAAGGCGACAGGCAAAAGGCGAAAGGCGAAAGAAGAAGGCAAAATGCAGGAGAAGAAGGCAAAAGGCGAAAGAAGAAGGCAAAAGGCAAAAGGCGACAGTTTCCCCCGCCCCCCACCCAGCAAAGCCACCCGCCCGTCCCCCAGGGAAATCGACAGTCGAGAGTCGACAGTTTCCCCCACCCCCCACCCAGCAACCCACCCACCCGTCCCCCACCTATTGAGGTAACTCGAGGGGCGAGAGGTTGGGCCTCGCTGGTCCTCTCCCGCGCGCCCTGCTCCACGCCCGTCCGGAAGCGGGTCGAGCGCTGGTCGCGGGCGGGAATTGACCCGAGCGCGGCAAGGTCCTACCCTGAGCGGGCATGGGAGAGGACTGGGCTGAGTGCCCCCGCGGCGGCAGCATGATCACGGCGGAGCGCCCAGGAGCCCGTCGGAGAAATCAAGCGTGGCTGCAATCGTGACCTCGCCTCCGCGCCCTCAGTGGCCGACTCGTGGAGGTGGCATGTCGGTGATTGAGTGCACCAACGAGCTTCCTGGATGGCGGTTGCACTTCTGTTGCCTCCGCGCCGAACCGGGATGCCACGAGGGCACCATGCGGCTTGCGATCGGTGGCACGCTGGCGACCTTCCACGGCCGCTTTGCGCGCGCTCCCTTGCTCGAGGACCGAGTCGTCCAGTCGGTCAGGCGACGTCTTGAGGCTGTCGGAATCGACCCCGAGGTCCATCCACCATCCTCCGAGGTCCTCGCCCAAAGCCTGCTTCAGGGCGACAGCTTTCCTCGCCGGAGCGAGGCGGATGACCTCTGCCACCTGCTCGCGCTCAAGACGCTTGTCCCCTGGTCCGTCGCCGACTGCTCGCGGTTGCATCCTCCGCTGTCCTTCCGGCTTGGCCGCGAGGGTGAGTCGCTGCAGGTGGCCGGGCAAGAGGTGGCGGTTGCGGGCTGGCCGGTGCTCGCCGATGCCCGCCAGGTGGTGGCCAGCCCTTTGCTTGACGAGGGGGCCGCGCTGCCCGCCGAGGCCGACGAGGTTCTACTCACCTGCTTCCAACCTGCAGACGTGGCGGAGGTCGTGGCCGCCAAGGTCCACCTCGCCAGGTTCGTCGTCATGACCTGGGCGTTTCGCTTCGTCGAGGAGAGAGCGGTCGCGGCGGGAGCAGGCAGATGAACCTCTCCACCCGAGGGCGCTATGCGACCCGTGCCATGCTTCAGATGGCCCTGCACTACGAGGATGGGCCACAGTCGAGCGCAGTGATCAGCCAGAGCCAGGAAATCTCGGCCAGCTACCTGCAGCAGCTCCTCGGAACCCTCAAGCGCGCGGGGCTGGTGCGCGTGGTGATTGGACCCGGGGGGGGCTTCACCCTCGCGAGGCCGCCGGCCGAGATCCCGATCAGTGCCATCCTCGAGGCGGTCGAAGGGAAGCTGGCCCTGGTCGAGTGCGTGCGCGACTCGAGCTGCTGTGCGCGCGCCGCGGACTGCCTGTCGCGCGAGCTCTGGGTGGAGGCGAACGAGCTGCTCAATGGCTACTTCAGTTCCCACACGCTGGCTTCGGTGCTCGCACGATGCCGCGAAGGGCTGATTGCGGAACGCCCGCCGGCACCCCTCGCGGCGCCTCGCTGCGTGCGCAAGCGCAAGCAGCGGCAGGCCTGAACGTCTGCCCGGCACCCGATTCGAAATAATGTTCCCAGCTTCTCGCCCCGCACTCGGGCGGGGGACGGGCGGGCGGGTTCCCTGGGTGGGGTGTCGGGGCGGCTTTCGACTGTCGACTCCCGACTTCCCCCATCAGGCGGGTTCACTGGGTGGGGTGGGGTGGGGGGAAACCGTCGACTGTCGACTGTCAACTTCCTGCGTGAGGCTTCGCCTGTCAGCTTGCGGCCATTCCTCGCAAGAAGGTGCAGACGCCGTCCCTCTCCTGGCGGGCGCCCGAGACTGACAACGAAAATACGATTGCTCCGGTAGTATATTTGACAAGTAAGGCTTATCGATTTACTGTACCTTTGTGAGACTCGCCACCAGGGCCCGCTACTCCGTGCGCCTCATGGTAGCCATCGGACGCAACTCAGGCGAGGGCAAGCCCACCTCCATGACCGAGGTCGCCGCACGGACGCGGATCTCGCGCGGCTACCTGGAGCAGCTCGCGCTCTTCCTGCGTAACGCCGCGCTCCTCAAGGGGGTCTGCGGACGCAAGGGCGGCTACTTTCTGGCGCGCCCACCCGAGGACATCACGCTCGCCGAGATCGTCGAGGCGGCAATGGGGCCGATCAACCTCTCGGACTGCATCAGCAGCCCC
>JAZDGE010000315.1:0-7595 GCA_043807175.1 Acidobacteriota bacterium | reverse complement strand
CGCGCGAGAAGAGCGTGAACCCCATGATCCTCCTCAAAACGACCGGGGCGAGGCTTCGGGTCGAGCCGCTACGCCGCCACCGGGTTCTTCCGCCGGGCCAGGGTTCGGCTTATCCGGTCGAAGGTGATGTAGAACACCGGCGTAACGAACAACGTCAGCAGTTGCGAGAACACCAGCCCGCCGACCACCGCCACCCCGAGCGGCCGCCGCGCCTCACCGCCGGCGCCGAGGCCGAGGGCGATCGGCAGCATTCCGAGCAGCGCCGCCATCGTGGTCATCATGATCGGGCGGAAGCGCGTGGTGCACGCCTCGAAGATCGACTGCTCGGCGGGAAGGGAGCGCTCGCGCTCGGCTGAAAGGGCGAAGTCGATCATCATGATGCCGTTCTTTTTGACGATCCCGACCAGCATGATGATGCCGAGGTAGGCGTACATGTCGAGCTGCATGCGGAACACGGCGAGGGCGGCGAGCGCGCCGAAGCCGGCGAGCGGCAGCGCGGTGAGGATGGTCAGCGGGTGGATGAAGCTCTCATAAAGCACGCCAAGCACGAGATAGATGATGATCAGCGTGATGATGAGCAGGAAGCCCATGCTCGCGAAAGAGGACTCGAATGCCTGCGCGGTGCCCTGGAAGCTGGTGCTGATGGTTGCCGGCAGCGTCTCCCGGGCGAAACGAGTCACCTCCTCGATCACGGCGCCGATTGAGGACCCCGGCGTGAGGTTGAAGTTGATCGTGGCAGAGGGAATCTGCCCGGAATGGTTGACCGCGAGTGGGGCGACGGTCTCACGCAGGTGCGCCACCGCGGAGATTGGCACCAGCTCGCCGTGCGACGACTTGATGTAGAGCTTGGCGAGTGCCTCCGGGCTCTCCCGGAAGCGGGGTTCGAGCTCCAGGATCAGGTAGTAGAAGTTGGTCGAGCTGTAAATGGTTGAGAGCTGGCGGGCGCCGTAGGCAGAGTAGAAGGCCTCCTGAATCTGCTTGAGGGTGAGCCCGTGCGCCGAGGCCTTGTCGCGGTCCACCTCGATCTCGATCTTCGGCTTGCGAATCTGCAGGTCGGACTTGACGTCGGTGAGGGCGGGCATGCCGCGCATCTTCTCTTCGACCACGGCGCCGAAGCGGAACAGGTCGTCGAGCTCTGTGCTTTGCAGCGTGAACTGCCATTGGGCGGCGGCGAAGCGGGAGCCGATGCTGACCACTGGCGGGTTGACCAGCGAGACGATGAGGCCAGGAACACGGTTGAGCTCGGGGCGCACGCGCTGGATGATCTCGTCGACCGTGGCATCCCGCTCCTCGCGGGGCTTCAGGCTGACAAAGGTGATCCCCGTGTTCTCAGAGAGCGCGCCGACGATCGAGGCGATCTTCGCCCCGGCGCAGTCGGGGTCGGCCGTGAGGACCCGGTTGAGCTGGCGCTGGTGGGTAACCATTTCTGCGAACGAGGTCTTGTCGGTCACCTGGGAGAAGATGCGGAAGTAGTGCTGATCCTGGGTCGGGATGAAACCCTTCGGCAACGCCCGGAAGAGCAGGACGGTGCCGGCGGTCACCAGCAGCGTGAAAGCGAGCGTGACCAGAGGGTGGCGGATGGTGAGGGCAAGAGCGCGCCGGTAGAGCGCGAGCATCGCCGCGAAGAACCGCTCGGAGGCTGCATAGAAGCGGCCAGGCGCAAAATGGGCGCCAGTGATGAGCAGGCGGCTGGCCAGCATCGGTGTGAGGGTGAGCGAGAGCAGGCCCGAGGCCAGGATGGCGGCGGTGATGCATACGGCAAACTCGCGGAAGAGGCGGCCGAGGAGGCCGCTCATGAACATGATGGGCACGAAGACCACCGCCAGCGAGACCGTCATCGAAAGCACCGTGAAACCGATCTCACGCGACCCCTTGAGCGAGGCCTCAAGCGCGCCTTCACCGGCCTCCATCCGGCGGATGATGTTCTCGAGCACGACGATCGCGTCATCCACTACGAAGCCGATCGACAGCGTGAGCGCCATCAACGAGAGGTTGTTGAGGGTGTAGCCGAGGACGCTCATCAGCGGGAAGACGGCCACCAGCGAGAGCGGCACCACGAGGCTGGGAATCAGCGTCGGGCGTAGCGCCCGGATGAAGAGAAACACCACCACCACGACCAGGAAGATGGTCAGCAACATCGTGTACTGGACATCCACCACCGACTCGCGGATGAACGTCGACTGATCGTAGAAAACTTCCATTTCCATCGCGCTCGGCAGCGCCGCCCGCAGCCCGGGAAGCTTCTCCTTGAGCCGGGTGGCGATCTGGACCGTGTTGGCCCCCGGCTGCTTGCGCACGCGCAGCACTACGGCGGGGCTTTCCTTGCCGCCGTCGAGGTACCAGCCAACCATCTTGTCCTGCTGGATGCCGTCGATCGCTCGGCCGAGGTCGCCGATTCGTACCGGGTAGCCGCTCGAGTAGGTGACGACGAGGGCGCTGACGGCGCGCGCGTCGGGAAGCTGGCCGTTGGAGTCGAGGGTGTAGGCGGTGGAAGGCCCGTCGAGCGTCCCGCCGGGGATGTTCACGTTGCCGTTTTGCAGCGCATCGGCGACCTCGTTGATGCCGATTCCCTTGCTCGCCAGCAGGTCGGGATTGACCTGCACCCGGACCGCGTACTTCTGCGGCGGCATCACATCAACCTCCGCCACCCCGTTGATCATCGAAAGGGTGGCGATGATCCGGCTCTCCGCGAGGTCGTGCATCGCCGTCACCGGCATTGTCTCGGAGGTGAGGGCGAGGAACATGATTGGCATGTCGTTGGGGTTGACCTTCTTGTAGGTTGGCGGGTTGGGCAGGTTGCGCGGCAGCACCCCGAGCGCGGCGGCAATCGCGGCGTTGACGTCGAGGGCGCAGTCGTCGATCCGCCGTTCAAGCGAGAACTGGATGTTGATCGTGGTGCTCCCGAGCGTGCTGCTGGAGGTCATGGCGTCGATTCCGGCGATCGAGGAGAACTGCTTTTCGAGCGGCGTTGCCACTGTCGCCGCCATCGTTTCCGGGCTCGCGCCGGGGAGGTTGGCGGTGACGCTGATGGTCGGAAAGTCGACATCGGGAAGGTTGTTGATCGGCAACTGCCGGTACGCGAGCAGGCCGAGCAACAGCAGGCCCGCCATCACCATGATCGTCATCACCGGCCGCCTGATCCAGATCTCGGAGAAGTTCAAGTTCTGAGGCCCCTCCCAGCGGTGGTTATCCGCCGCTCCCGCCACCCGCGCCGGCCGGCGACTCGCCAGCCACGGCCACGATCCTGGCTCGGGCGCCGTTCTTGAGCTTGTTGTGCCCGTCCGTCACCACCAGCTCGCCAGCCGCCAGGCCGCCGCGCAGCACCGCTCGGGCGTCCTGCCAGCGCTCGACCTCGACCGCGCGCAGCTCGGCGATTCCCTCGTTGGAGATGACGAAGGTGAAGTGTCCCTTGGGCCCCGCCTGGATCGCCTCGGCGGGCGCCACCATGGCGCCGCGCTCGATCCCCAGCTCGAGCGTCACGTTGACGAACTGGCCCGGCCACAGCAATCCATCGGTGTTGGCGAAGTCGGCCTTGAGCAGAATCATCCCAGTCGCCGTGTCGATGCTGTTGTCGACAAACGCGAGCCGGCCGCCGGGTGATCGCTGGCCGCTGCCCGCCACCAGCGCAGCCACGTTCGCCGCCCCCGCCGTGAGCGCCTGCTTGATCGCGGCGAGCTGCTGCTCCGGGAGCGAAAACGCCACCTTGATCGGCCGTATCTGGTGGATCACAACGAGCGGCGTCCTGTACGCCTCGACGACAGCGCCCGCGCTGGCGAGGTAGGCGCCGGTCTGGCCGGAGATCGGGGCCCGAACCTCACAGTACGAGAGGTCGAGGCGCGCCTTCTCGACTGCGGCTTGGTCTGCCTTGACCGACTCGGCGAGCGCCGCCGCCTCGGTACGGGTGCGTTCGAACTCCGACTTCGACACTGCACCCTTGTCGACCAGGAACGCGTAGCGCTCCGCTTCGGCGCGGCGGAACTCGAGGCTGGCCTGATCGCTCGCCAGTCGGCCCCCGGCCTGGCGCAGGGCTTCCTCGAAGGGCGCCGGATCGATTGCGTAGAGCAGGGCGCCGGCCGCGACCTGGTGGCCCTCGGCGAAGTGGCGGCTGAGGATCTGGCCGGCGATACGGGGTGTCACCGCGACCGAGTTGTAGGCCTCGACGGTACCCACCGCCGCGAGCGCCAGCGGCAGATCGACCTGCTCGATCCGTGCCACCCGCACCGGCACCTCGGGCGGAGCGGCGACGGTCTTTCCCTTGCCCTTGCAGCCCGCCGCAATCAGCGAGACGGCGGCAATTCCGGCGACCACTGTGGCAGTGCGCGTGCGCATCACTCGCTGCTCCCCATTGCCCGCGCCAGTGCGGCCCTGGCGACCCTGAAGTCGTAGCGCGCTCCGATGTGGGAAAGCTCGGCGCGGCTCATCACCACCATCGCGTCGGTCACCTCGATGGGGCTGCCAACTCCGGAGGCGTAACGCAGCTCGGCGAGCTCGAGGTTCTCGCGCGCCAGCTCGACCTGTACCCGGGCGTCGGCAATCGCCGCCTCCGCTTGCCACAGGTTCAGGACGCTCTCCTCCACCTCGGCGCGGATCGTCCTCCGCGCCGACTCCACCACGGCGCGGGCGATGGCCAACCCCGCCTCGGCCTCACGAACCGCAGATGGTTTCTCCTTGGCGAACAGGTTGAGCTCGAGGTCGAGCCCGGCCTGCCAGCCGCGGTCGACCGGAAAGGAAGCGCCATCGAGATCGTACGAGCCGCTGGCCACCACTTTCGGGTAGTACTCCCGCCGAGTTGCCTGGAGAGCATGCTCGGCCGACTTTTCGGCGGCCTGCAGGGCGCGCAGGTCGGGCCGCCCGGCAAATGCGGCGTCACAGGCGGCATCGGGCGAGGGGGACAGCGCCGCCGGCGCCGGCTGGTCGTCGATCAGTTGCCGCTCACCAGCGTCCTCGCCGATAAGGTTGGCGAGCCGCACCCAGGCCACCTTGACGTCGTTGCGGGCGGCGGAAAGCCTGAGCCGCTCGGCGGAAAGCTCGACCCCGGCCCGGGTCACGTCGTACCGAGGTTTGCTGCCGGCGGCGAAGAACGCCTTCGCCTGGGCGAGGTGCTCCTCGTACCTGGCGGCGCTGGCGGCGATCGTTTCGGCAGTGCGCTGCGCCTTCAGCACGCCGTAGTAGACGTCCTTCACCGCAAAGTCGAGCCCGAGCGCCGCCGTGTCGACATCGAGTCGCGCCGCCGCGGCGGCCGCCTCGCTTGACCTCACGCGGCTCGCCGTGCGGCCGAAGTCGAGCACCGTGACCTCGATGGCGAGCGCGGCGGAGTAGGAGCTGCCGGCCCCGAGCCGCGTGCTCGGTGTGCCATCGGAAGCGAGGTGAAATGCCTTGTCGAGCGTGGCGTGTCCGCCGCTGGCGAGGAGGTCGGCCCGCGGGTACCAGCGCGCCCTTGCCTGCTCGAGCTGCGCCTCACTCGCAGCGGCGCGCGCACGCCAGGCGACCAGGTCGGGATGGGTCTCGCGGGCCGCCACCAGGCACTGCTCGAGGGTAAGTGTGCTCTCGGGGCCGGGAGCCTCTGCACCATCGAGGATGCCGGCCGCCAGTGCAAGAGCTGCCGGCAAGATGAGCAGGCGGCGGTCCATCGGGAGCAACGCTACCACCGCCTGGAAGCGTGTCAAGCTTTGATGCGAGGCTACGATCTTTCTGGCCGGCTGCCTGCTGCCGCTTCGCGCGGGCCGCCGTTCTTGCCGTCAGACTGCGGCCTCACCCTGATTGGGCCTTCCTTCTCAGGGTAGAGGCCGCGCTTGTGGGCGTAGAACGCGCGGATCGGAACAAGGTCGGCTTCGAGGTCGCCGGTCGGCATGAGGGCCGGTCCGAATCCGCACACCTTGCGCGGGTAATCGAAATACATCAAAACGATCGGCACCCGGGCCTGACAGGCAACCTGGTAGAAGCCGGTGCGCCAGTAGGGGGCGTGGCCGCGGGTGCCGTCGGGCGCGAATGCGAGATGCAGCCTATCGGTAGCGGCGAAAACGGCCACCACCTGCTCGACGAAGCCAGTCGAAACATGACGATCCACCGGAATGAACCCAAACCGGCGCGTGAAGGGGGCCAGCACACCGCGGCACAGCGAGGCCTTCGCAACTGCGTGCCCCCTGATCCCACACGCGGAGGCGAGCAACAGACCGAAGAGGACGTCCCAGTTGGAGGTGTGGTTGGCGGTAATTACCACGGTCTTGCTCGCTGCGATCTCGGCGCCTTCGATCCGCCACCCAAGCAGGCGCAGAAGGACGCGGGAGGCCCCGACAGGGAACACCGTCCTCTCCGAGCCGATCGACCCGTGGCGCTGCTGCAGCGACGTGTCGCCTTCTCCTGTCATCCTATTCGCCCCGTGGAAACCTCGCTTCTCCCTGGTCACATGCCGGTTCCAAGCCCGCCGCCGGGAGTGGCGCAATTCTACCAAACGCCAACCAATGCAAAGACGGGGTCCGGGGACCGGGGACCGGCCCCCACCCGCCCAGGGGAGTGGTTCGTGATTAGTGGTTCGTGGTTCGGCTCCCGCCCGCCCGATGACTGGCGTGTCGGCTTCAGGAACCGCGATGCCACTGTCCGCGCTTGTGTTGGGTGGAGGAATCGCCAGCTTCCGCGGGTGGGTGGGGGGCTGAAAGCTGAAAGGTGAGCACTGTGAATGCTCTGGCCGAGTGTGGTGCAGCCGTCGGCAGTGAGCTTCCTTGCTTTCCCCGGTTCCCGGTCCCCGGTTCCCAGTTCCCTGGGCGGGCGGGGGAACGGACCCCGGTCCCCGGACCCCGGTTCCCAGGGTTTATACTTCCCGCCGCGTCGCGGGCCCAAGCCCGCGCCACCATCGCAGGAATCGGGGAGGCAGGTCATGGCTACGATCGAAAGCACTCCTGAGTTTGTGAAAGCAACCTACGAGCGCACTCGCGAGCGCCTCGCGGTGATCCGGCAGCGCCTGGGTCGGCCGCTCACGCTGGCGGAGAAGACCCTCTTCGGCCATCTCGACAACCCGGCGCACGCCGCGCTCGAGCCCGGCAAAGCCTACCTGGAGCTGCGACCGGATCGGGTGGCGCTGCAGGACGCCACGGCGCAGATGGCGCTGCTGCAGTTCATGCTCGCCGGGATGGAGCGCGCCGCGGTGCCGACCACGGTGCACTGCGACCACCTGATCATCGCCCGCTCGGGCGCCGCGGCCGATGTCGCCCGCGCGATCGAGATGAACAAGGAGGTCTACGCCTTCCTGCAGTCCTGCTCGGCCCGCTACGGCCTCGGCTTCTGGAAGCCGGGCTCGGGGATCATTCACCAGGTGGTGCTGGAGAACTACGCCTTTCCCGGCGCGATGATGATCGGCACCGACTCGCACACCCCCAACGCCGGCGGCCTCGGCACCTTCGCCTCCGGGGTCGGCGGCGCCGACGCGGTCGATGTGATGGCCGGTTTCCCCTGGGAAGTGCTGCAGCCCAAGCTCATTGGCGTCAAGCTGACGGGCGCGCTCGGCGGCTGGACCGCGCCCAAGGATGTGATCCTGAAGCTCCTCGACATCCTCACCGTTAAGGGCGGCACCAACGCGGTGGTCGAGTTCTTCGGGCCCG
>JAZDGE010000314.1:0-2851 GCA_043807175.1 Acidobacteriota bacterium | reverse complement strand
CGCCGCTGGCCGAGCAGCTTGCGTCGCCCGAGCTTGCCCTCAGGCTCCAAAGAAAGGTACCTGCGCTCACGTATCGATACGACCCGCTGGCGGTGGTGACCGTCGCGGCGCCGTCGCCAAACTCCCAGGCGTAGGCCAGGTCCGCACACCCGGTCGCGGTGACGGTCGCCGCAAAAGTCGCCGCCAGGCTCGCCGAGCTTTCGGCCGCGACTGACGCCCTGCACTCGAGATGGCACTCGCCAAACTCCTCGTAGGTCGAGTTGGCCAGGTCGCGCCGCAAGGCGGCCCGGTCCTTTTCGGCCCACGCATCGGCAAAGCTCGACGCCTGGGCATCGTCCCACAGGGCTGGCCCGGTCAGCCCGTTTTCGGTGCGGTAAAGCTTTAGCGCCTGCCACACCGCCTTGACTGCCTCCTTGGTGTAGGAGACGCCACTCGCGTTGCTGCCATATTCTGCCTGGACATGCCAGAGCTCGGTTGAGCATGCCATCGGACAGTCCGGCTTGGTGGGCAGGCAGTGGCGCCGCGTCTTGCTCTCCTGCATGCACTTCTCGTGCGAAAACGAGTCCCCAAGCGAGTGGAGGTAGATCGCGAGCGCCACCAGGCTTCGCCCCGCCACTGGCGCCAGCGCGGCATGGTTGATCGCCGCCTGGGGAGTCGCCACCCCGAGCTGCCCGCTCGCGGAAACCGCCCAGCCCTCGAGAGCGTTTGCCTCCGAGATGCCCGCCGCGCAAGCTTCCGATGTTCCTGTGAAGTAGGCGCAGGTGTCGCGTCCGCCGGGAAAGGGCTGGCCCGCCGTGTTGGCCGCGTTGCGCCGAGGAAAGTGGAAGTACTTCGCGGTCGACTCCTCCAACCGGCTGGTGCCAGCGAGCTCGACGGTCGGGCTGCCCTCCGCTTCACCGGTGAAGGCCAGCAGATCGACTGCCTGATTGGCCACCGCCAGCAGCTCCGCGTCGGCCGCCGAGAACCCCGCCGCCCGCGCCAGCACACGCATCAGCTCGTAGTGGAAGGTGCTGTGCGAGGTCGGCGTGTCGAGATCCTCGTAGTAGGCGCTCGCCGGGCCTGCCGCGAAGATCACCGCCAGCACCCCTGCCGCGATCCGATTCGAGGCCAGGTAAACCCCTCTCGGCCTGCCAACAACAACCTGATCCCGGCATCGGCGGCACCAGTTCATGGCTGATTCTACGCCATTGCAGCGCTTGCCGCCCTCCAAGTACGCCTGCATCGCGGCTCGCGACCGCGGGAAACGCGCTCGGCAGGTTCATGCCTAGGGGGTCGGACGGGCGGCCGGCGGCCGCAATGCTCCGTGAAGGCGGGAGCCACGCGGGTGAACGAGATGCCTCTCGTCTTGTTCCTGCGCGACGTTCCGGCCACCGTCGACGGAGCATCCCGAGAGCGCTCTCCCAGGATCGCGCGTGCCCACCCCGCCACCGGTGCCACCGCGACCCTCACGGTGCTACAGTCACTGGCGGGAGGACACAATGCGCCAGCTTGCCGTGGTTCTCACAGTGCTCGCAGGGGTTGCGTTCGCGGTCGGAACCTATGCTGCGTTTACCGGAACATTGGTGGTGGGGAAGCAGGCGGTGATGTACTGGCGAGGGGCGATTGGCTTCCTGCTCTTCGCTCTCACGCTGCTCGGTCTCGATCGCACTGCGCCGCGGAGGTGAGGGAGAAGCGGCTGGTCTTTGTCGGCGCGGCCGTGCCTCGACACGTCCCGAAGCCCGCCGGGCTTGCTATACTTCCCTTGGAGTTCGCCATGAACGGAGGTCGCCATGCGTAAGGTTGCGTTGGTGCTGATGGTTCTCGCCGCGATCTGCTTCCTGCTCGGTTCTGTTTTCTCGTTCTGGGGAAGCTTGATCTTCGGCAACGGATTCTGGGCGCTCGATCCGGAAACCTACTGGCGAGGCGCTACCGGCCTGCTGTTGTTCGCCATCGCGCTGCTGCTCTACCTGCGCACGGCGCCGAAGTAGCGGTCCGTTCGGCGGGCGCCTGGCCGCCCTCGCGTCGCCAGCACGGGCGTTTGCCCGTGCCGGTCTTCACGTTTATGATTGGGCCAGCGATCATGCTTGGAATCCTCCTTTGCGGCCTGCTGGCCAGTACCCAGCCAGAGAGCCTCAGGCTCACCCTCCTCACTACCGAGGGCGGGTTCAATCCGGCGGAGGAGCGCTTCGAGCTTGAAGGGGATGGCCAGGTGTCGTACCGTGTCTGGGAGCTCGCACTGGGCCCTGCGGCTACGGAAAGCTGGAGCATCGCGCGTGACCGCCTGGACGAAATCAGGAGGATCGTCGATCCCTCGCGCTTGCAGGAGATGCCCGACCTTCTCAACGCTGGCGAGGGTGCTTCGAGTGCCTTCATGGTGCGGCTCGAGGTCGTGCTGGGAGATCGCGGGCGCACGATGGTCGCCTACCCTTTCGGCGCTCCGCCGCTGCCGCCGGCATTTGCCGAGGTGGTCACGGCAATCCGTCGCCTGCTCACAGCCGACGGCAGCTTTCCCCGCTCCCCCTCGGCCATGAAGAGAGCGCAGCGCTTCTCGGGTCGGCTCCCCTCGCCCCCTCTTCCGCCGGAGTAGCCCCGCCCCGCCCGCGCCGAGGACCCTGGCATTGGCATGCCTCCCCTGCGCCGGTGTCGGTCTGTCGCCGGCCGGTGGGACCGAAACCGCCGCAGGTGGCGTAAGGGCTCGTCACGAAATAACCTCGACGCTGCGGCCGCAGATCCTGGACAGCTCGCGGCTTACGTCCTCGCTCCCTCCCGCGCCGTAGGATCAACTACGGCTTGGTCGGTCGCTCCGGGCGCGCTCGCGATCTGCCTCAGGCTCTGCGCCCTCGCTTGTCAACGTTATTCCGTGACGAGCCCT
>JAZDGE010000313.1:0-7955 GCA_043807175.1 Acidobacteriota bacterium | reverse complement strand
CTACCGCGAGCTGGCGGTGAGGACCGACCTGCCGCTCCACCTCGGGCTTACCGAGGCGGGGATGGGGACCAAGGGGCTGGTGTGGTCGGCGGCGGCGATGGGGGTGCTGCTGGCCGAGGGGATTGGCGACACCATCAGGGTCTCGCTGACGCCCCGCCCCGGCGGCGACCGTCGTGAGGAGGTCTACGCCGCCTGCGAGCTTCTGCAGGCGCTCGGCCTGCGCTCGTTTGCCCCCACCGTGACCTCCTGCCCCGGCTGTGGGCGGACGACCAGCACCACCTTCCAGGAGCTGGCCCAGCGCGTCGAGCGCCATGTCCGCGAGAAGATGCCCGAGTGGCGGCAACTGCACCCGGGTGTCGAGACGATGAAGCTGGCGGTGATGGGCTGCATCGTCAACGGTCCCGGCGAGTCGAAAGCCGCCAACATCGGGATTTCGCTTCCCGGGACGGGCGAGTCGCCTTCCTGTCCGGTCTACATCGAGGGCGAGAAGGTCACCACTCTCAAGGGGACCGCGGAGGAGCTCGCCGCGGCATTTGAGCGTCTGATCGACGACTACGTCGCGACGCACTACCCGCCGCCCGCGCCATCCGGCGCACCGATGCCGTAAAATCCGGGCGGATTGCCGGGTCGTGCCCGGAATCGAGGGGGACCGCATGGAGCAGGAGCACCACCACGACTTTCCCAGGGTCTTCTGGACCGCCAATGTCACCGAGCTCTTCGAGCGCGCCGCCTACTACTCGATGGCGAGCTTCGTGGTGATCTACCTGGGCCAGCTCGGGCTCGGCGCCTACTGGCCCTCGAACCTCAACAGCGTGCTGTGGACGCTGGTCTACTTCCTGCCCATCCTCTCGGGCACGATCGCCGACCAGGTGGGCTTCCGCAAGTCGCTGCTGGTCGCCTTCGTGCTGCTCGCGGTTGGCTATGCCCTCATGGGCTACCCGGTGTGGTTGGGTGGCGCCGAGCTCTCCCATGTGGTGCACAAGGACTTCACCGCCTCGACGGGCGTGGTGGTGACAGTGCTGCTCGCCATTGTCCTTATCGGCGCCGGCGGCTCGGTGATCAAGCCGTGCATCTCGGGCACCGTGCAGAAGACCTCCGGGGCGCTGACCACGCTCGGGTTCGCGATCTTCTACATGGTGATCAACATCGGCTCGCTGTTCGGGCGCGGGACCGCCTTTGTCGTGCGCAGCGGCTCGGCGGTGCCGACGATCCTCGGCGTTGTGGCGATCTGCGCGCTGGCGGCGGCCGGCCTGATCTTTCTCGTCTACCGCACCACCAAGGCAGGCAAGGACAAGGCCAACATCTGGGTGGCGACGCTCGGCTTCACCGGCCTGGTCGCGGCGGCCGGAGCCGCCATCTCGTATGTCTACCGCGCCGGCGCCGCCACCCGCCGTGGGGCCGACCCTGCGCTCCTGTCCTACATCTTCGGCGTGGCGGCGCTGGCCTCGCTGGTGGCGTTCTTGGTGGTGCTGCTTTTCTATCGTGAGCCGGCCGTCGCCGCCGGCACTCCGGCCAAGCCGCGCCGTTCGGTCGGCCGGATCCTCCTCGACATGGTGCTGGTGCTCAAGAGCGGTCGCTTCACCCTCTTCCTGCTCGTGATCTCGGGCTTCTTCTTTCTCTACAACCAGGTCTACAACGTGTTGCCACTCTACGTGAAGCGGGTCGTGGAGACGAGCCCGGCGATGGACCTCTACACCGCGGCCAACCCCTTTGTGATCGTCTGCTTCCAACTGCTGGTGTCGCGCATCTTCGGCAAGATGAAACCGGTCCGCTCGATGATCTTCGGCTGCCTGGTGATCGGCGCGTCGATGGCGATCAACCTGATCCCGATCTTCTCCGCCGGCGGCATCCGCGCCGTGGCCGCCGCCTGGCTGCCGATCGCCTCGGTTTTTATCATCTTGACTGTCGGCCTGATCGCCTTCGGCGAGCTGTTTACGTCGCCCCGCATGTACGAGTACATCGGCGCGCTCGCGCCCAAGGGACAGGAGGGGCTCTTCCTCGGCTACGCCAACCTGCCGCTCGCCATCGGCTCACTCGCCGGCGGGCCAGTGGGCGCTTTCATCTTCAACGACATCATGGCGAAGGACGCCACTGTTCGGCCCGACGGCCTGCTCGAGCTGGTCCCGGCCAACAACGCTATGGGGTGGATGATCCTGATGGCGATCGGACTCCTCTCGGCGCTCTCGATGTGGCTCTTCAACCGCTGGCTGGAGCGGCAGGAGGAGCGCGAAAGAGCGTGATGCGATGACCTTTCCGATCTCGGGCGTCGAGGTTCACCCGCTCATCCCCCCGCTGGTGGCGTTCGTGGTCGCGACCTGCACCGCGCCCGCCGGCGTTTCGGGGGCATTCTTGCTGCTGCCGTTTCAGGTGAGCGTGCTCGGCTTCACCAGCCCAGCGGTGAGCCCGACCAACCTGATCTACAACATCGTCGCGATTCCTGGCGGGCTGTACCGCTATATCCGCGACCGCCGCATGGCCTGGCCGCTGACCTGGGTGGTGATCCTCGGCACGGTTCCGGGCGTGTTCGTCGGCGGCCTGCTGCGCGTGCGCTACTTCCTCGACCCGAGGATCTTCAAGCTGTTCGTCGGCCTCGTGCTGCTCTACCTCGGCGGGCGGTTGCTGCGCGAGACGACGGGACGCTACCTCGCCAGGAAGGGCGAGATGAAGGCGGTCGAGAAGAAGTTCCAGGAGCATGTCGAGAGAATCAAGCAGGCGACCGGGTCCGGGCTTTCCGCCGGGCTGCCGCCCGAGGCCATCGTCAAGACCCGATCGTGGTCGCTCAAGCGGATCGAGTACAGTTTCTGGGGCGAGGTGTTTTCCTTTCCGACCATGACGATCTTCGGCCTTTCACTCGCGGTCGGGCTCGTTGGCGGGATTTACGGCATTGGTGGCGGGGCGATCATCGCCCCGTTCGTGGTGTCCGTGCTCGGTCTTCCCATCTACACCGTGGCCGGGGCGGCTCTCGCCGGCACCTTCCTCACCTCGATCGTCGGCGTGGCGTTCTTCTATGGCCTGTCGGCCACGAGTGTCGGCGCCGCCGCCAATGTCACGCCCGACTGGATGCTCGGCGCCCTCTTCGGCGTGGGTGGGCTGCTCGGGACCTACTGCGGCGCGCGCCTCCAGCGCTACCTGCCGGAGCGGCTGATTCGCGGCGTTCTCGGGCTGCTCGTAACCTCCCTGGCGGCGACCTACATCGTGCAGTTCTTCAGGTAGCCGCCACCAGCCTCCCGCGTTCAGACGACCGCAGCAGCGCGAGTTGATTACTAGAATTTCGGGGTGGCCAGATTGACATCATGAGATCATGGGAGAGGGCATAGACGTTAGCTTTGGGCGGCAAAGGTGTGGCCATGGTTTTGTATCATATTGAAGTGCCGTAGCATAAGTCATAATCTGTGGGGCAGGCGCTCAGCGCCTGCATTTTTCAGCAGCGCTTCCGAAAACGCACGCGCGGAGCGCGTGCCCCACAACTCTCGCTGTAGCCCCGCCGCCGTAGGTCAACGCGTATGATGGGAGAGGGGGTGGTTATCGTGCAGACAACGCACCACGACGAGGAGTTGCGCGCCGCGGCCGAACGTTCCGAGGAAGGGTTCATCACTCGGACGCGGCGAGCACTTGCGGAGCACCTGCGGCGGCGCCGGCGCGCGCGGGTGGCTGCAGAACTCGCAAAATACGCGGCGGCGATGGAGGGCACGGTGGCAGATCTCGACCCGGTGATGGAACGTGCCGCGGTCGAGCACTTCAGCTCGGAGGCTCGAAATCAATGGTGAGGTTTTCGCTTTTCGCGGCTTGCTTTGTGTTGATTGCCGGCGCATTCGCCGCCGGGGCGGATCGGCCGGAGGGGCGGTTCTTTGCCACCCGCTCGGTGACGGTGGCGCGGCACGGCATGGTGGCGGCGGCGCATCCGGTCGCGGTGCAGGTCGGCATCGACGTGCTGAAGAAGGGCGGCAGCGCTGTCGACGCGGCGGTCGCCGTCAATGCGGCGCTGGCGCTAATGGAGCCGGTGTCGTGCGGGCTCGGCGGCGACCTGTTCGCGATCGTCTGGGACCCGGCCTCGCAACGTCTCCACGGGCTCAACGGCTCGGGGCGCGCGCCTTTGGGGTTGTCACCCGACAACGTCCCGGCCGAGAAGGACGGCACGATCCCGCTTCACTCGCCGTACGCCTGGACCGTGCCGGGCTGCGCCGATGGCTGGTTCGAGCTGCATCAGCGCTTCGGCCGCCTGCCGATGAAAGAGCTGCTCGCGCCGGCGATCGCCTACTCGCGCGAGGGAGTGCCGGTACCCCAGGTGATCGCTGGCGCTTGGGCGCGGGGGGCGCGGGTGTTCGGCGAAAAGCCGGGGTTTGCGGCGGTGTTCCTGCTCGGCGGCAAGGCGCCGGCCGAGGGCGAGCCCTTCGCAAACCCGGCGCTCGCCGCCTCGTTGGAGCTGCTCGCATCTGGTGGCCGCGACGCCTTCTACCGCGGGCCGATCGCTGCCAGAATCGTCGAGTACTCAAAGGCCAACGGCGGCTTCTTCTCGCTGGCGGACTTCGCCGCCCACCGCAGCGAGTGGGTCGAGCCGGTGTCCACCACCTACCGCGGCCACCAGGTGTGGGAGCTTCCGCCCAACACGCAAGGTATCGCCGCCCTCGAGATGCTCAACATCCTGGAGCGGTTCGATCTCAAGGCGCTGGGGCGGGAGAGCGCCGACTTCTGGCACCTGCTCGTCGAGGCCAAGAAGCTCGCATTCGCGGATCGTGCACGCTACTACGCCGACCCCGCCTTCGCCGAGGCGCCGGTGGCGGGCCTGGTTTCGAAGGAGTACGGCGAACGCCAGGCGGAGCGGATCAACCTGGCGCGTGCCGCACGGGCGGTCGAGCCGGGAAACCCGGCGCTGAATGATGGCGACACCACCTTTCTCGCCACCGCCGACTCCCGCGGCATGATGGTGGCGCTGATCCAGTCCAACTACACCGGCTTCGGCTCTGGCTACGTCATTCCCGAGCTCGGCTTCGGACTCCAGAATCGGGGCGCGCTGTTCGCGCTTGCCGAGGGGCACCCGAACCGCCTTGCGCCTGGCAAGCGGCCGTTTCACACCATCATCCCAGCCTTTCTCACCCGCGACGGCGTGCCCCTGATGGCCTTCGGCGTGATGGGCGGCGACATGCAGCCTCAAGGGCATGTGCAGATCGTCGTCAACCTGCTGGATCTCGGCATGAACCTGCAGGAGGCGGGGGACGCGCCCCGCTTCTACCACGAGGGCTCGTCGGAGCCGACCGGGACGGTGATGGAGGACGGAGGCGTGCTTCACCTGGAGAATGGGGTTTCGGCGGAGGTCCGACGCGAGCTGCTGCGCCGAGGCCACCGGCTCGTCGAGACCACCGGAACCTCATTCGGCGGCTACCAGGCGGTGTGGCGCGATCCCACCACCGGCGTGTACCTCGGCGCCAGCGAGTCGCGCAAGGACGGCTGCGCGATGGGGTATTGAGGAAGGCAAAAGGCGAAAGGCAAAAGCAGGCAAAAGGCAAAAGGCGAAAGGCAACAGCAGGGAAAAGGCGAAAAACGCAAGTAGGACAGACACTCCTGTCTGTCCAGCAGGCCCTTCCGGACCTCAAGAATCAGCAATAAGGATGCAGGAGGCAGCCGGGTCGAGATGACAGGAGAGCGGAAAGGGCAACCACGGAGTGGGGCACTACGTAAGATCGACGTGAGCGGTTGTCGGAGGTGGTATTGAATCCTGAGATGAAAACACGCGCGGCGAGGTTCACGCGGGAGTGGGTGCAGCCGATTCTCGTGATGCTGCTGATCATCGGTTCGCTGCGTTCGGCGGTCGCCGACTGGAACGACGTGCCCACCGGCTCGATGAAGCCGACCATCCTCGAAGGCGAGCGGATCTTCGTCAACAAGCTCGCCTACGACCTCAAGGTGCCGTTCACAACCTGGCGGCTTGCCACCTGGGCGGACCCGGCGCGCGGCGACGTCGTGGTGCTTTTCTCTCCAGCCGACGGCAAGCGGCTCGTCAAGCGCGTGATTGGGATTCCGGGCGACCGCATCGCGCTTGCGAACAACCGGTTGTTCGTGAACGGGGCGCCGGTCGCCTATGAGCAGATCGACCCCGGCTTCGTGGTGCAGCTCGGAGAAGGGGAAGCGGCGCGCCACATCCTCGCCAGCGAGACGCTGGGGGTGCGCTCCCACCCGGTGATGTTCACCCCCCATGATCCCTCGATCCGCTCATTCGGCCCAATCGGCGTGCCACCCGGCCAGTACTTCGTGATGGGCGACAATCGCGACCGCTCGCTGGACTCGCGCTGGTTTGGCTTCGTCGCCCGCGAGAAGATCGTCGGCAAGGCCACCGCGGTGGTGGCCTCGGTCGACCCGGCTCGCCATTTTCGCCCGCGCTGGCAGCGCTTCTTCCACTGGCTGCGGTAGGCCAGTCACTGCTGGCGAGTGGCGACAAGAATGTCGTTCCTACGGGCCGCTGCGAAAGTGTCGTGGGAGAGGCACTGCTTTCCCCGATTCGCCAATCCGGACAAACCGTATCAGGGCATTCTCGCCCCAATCTGGCCTTGCAGGCTGCCACGGCCCGACTGGAGAGGCAGGAGGGCAAACACTCCTGTCTGCCCAAGGCCAGGCCGCCAGGCCGGGCCGCTGGCCTTTTTGTCTCTTGGCACGGCCGGGAACGGGCCACGAGCACGGGCACTCCGCGGTGTATGCTGTCAGCTACGAGCGGTGGCGGAGGCGCGACGGCCATGCAGGCAGCGACCAGCGACGAGCGCGAGCCGATCGGCGGGTCCGGGGAGCCGGCGGCGCTCGCGCGGGACATCCGCCGTCATCTGCTGTCGACCCTGGGCACCGACGATCGTTCCCCCAACGCCTTCCGTGTCTACAAGGCGCTCGCCTATGCGGTCCGCGACCGCCTGATCGAGAGCTGGATCGCCACCCAGCGCTCGTATTACGAGAGCGGGGCGAAGCGGGTCTACTACCTTTCGCTCGAGTTCTTGCCGGGTCGCTTCCTGCTTGCCAACCTCACCAGCCTCGGCCTGGTCGAGGCCGCCCGGCAGGCGGTGGGCGAGCGGGGTCTCGCGCTCGAGGAGGTCGCCGAGCAGGAGTGGGAGGCGGGCCTCGGCAACGGCGGCCTCGGACGCCTGGCCTCGTGTTACCTCGACTCGCTTGCCACTCTCGGGATTCCTGCTCACGGCTACGGAATTCGCTACGACTACGGTATCTTCTACCAGTTGATCCGCGATGGCTGGCAGGTTGAGCGCCCGGACAACTGGCTGCGGGCCGGCAACCCCTGGGAGTTCGAGCGCCCGGAGCATCTCTACGAGGTCAGCTTCGGTGGCCAGGTGGTCACGAGAACCGACGAGCAGGGCAGGCTCTGCTTCGACTGGGTGGGCTCGTCCAACGTCATGGCCATGGCCTGCGACATCCTGATCCCGGGCTTTCGCAATGGCAACGCCATCAACATGCGCCTGTGGGCGGCGCGCTCGAGCCGCGAGTTCGAGCTTGGCTTCTTCAACAGCGGCAACTATGTCGGCGCCATCGAGGACAAGATCCGCAGTGAGAACATCTCGCGCGTGCTCTACCCGTCTGAGACCGTGCGCCAGGGGCGCGAGCTGCGGCTGCAGCAGGAGTACTTCTTCGTCTCGGCCACCTTCCAGGACATCATGCGGCGGTTCAGGAAAAGCGGCGCGCCGATCACGGCGCTCCCCGAGCTGGTCGCCGTGCAGCTCAACGACACCCACCCTGCCATCGCCATTGCGGAGCTGATGCGCCTGCTGGTCGACGGCGAGCGGATGCCCTGGGAGACGGCATGGGAGCTATGCGTGCGCACCTTCGGCTACACCAACCACACGGTGATGCCGGAGGCGCTCGAGCACTGGCCGGTGGAGATGCTCCAGCGCATGCTGCCCCGCCACCTGCAGATCATCTTCGAGATCAACCGCCGTTTTCTCGACGAGGTGGCGATACGCCATCCC
>JAZDGE010000312.1:0-4251 GCA_043807175.1 Acidobacteriota bacterium | reverse complement strand
AGTGAGCTTTTCGATGTCGATTGCCATGCACCGATCACGATCGCGATCCTCGATCGCGCCAACTGCGTACTTCCCGAAGGTCTGTCCCTGCTTTCCTTCTCGCTTCTCCGCCCGGGCGAGCGCTCACTCGGCAAGGCGGTGGCGACCTGCCGCTACCGCTTCTCTGCTCGACCCGGCCTCGCCCCCTGGCTCGATCCCGGTGGCGCGGCGCGCGTCGCCGCTCTTCGCGAAACCGCAGGGGTTCTCGACGTCAAGCTCGAAGGCGAGGATCTGGTGGTGACAGCCAATGTCCGGCAGACCGACGGACCCGCTCCATCGGTGCGCAACCTCCTGGCCGCGCTCGGCCTGCCGGACGATCTCGCGCCCCTGGTGCCGGTGCGGAGGGAGGCCTGCCTGATGGGGGCAGGCAAAAACGAAAGCAAGTAGGACAGACACTCCTGTCTGTCCTTGCAGGGCCGTACCAGCCGGCTGTCCTTGACCCGACTACCCGGCGAATAGCCTGCCGCCGGCGGCGTCGAGCACCTCGACCTCAACTGGGATTCCCTGCCTCACGCTCGCGGTGACCACGCAGTAGTCCTCGAACAGGCCGAGGCAGCGCTCCAGGCGAGGCCGATCACTGGCATCCACCGGGAGGTGAATCACCACCTTGAAACCACCGATACGCAGCCGGCCCTTCTCGTTGCGCGAGATCTCGCCCGTAACTGCCGTCCGCACCGGCCCCAGCTCGACCTTGCCGCGTTGCAGACAGAAGAGCAGGCTGGCCGTGAGGCAGTTGCCTACCGCCGCCGCCAGCACCCGCGAGGCATTGGGTCCCTGCTCCCGTCCGAGCGGTGCGGGCTCGTCCATGAAGAGCTCGCCGGCTCCCGGCCAGTCGAACTTGACCTTGAACTCAAGGCCTGCGATTTGCTCCAGCGTCACCGTGAGCCGCTGCTCGCCCGCCATGCTCCCCTCCTCGCCAGCAAGCCACGCCCTCATCTCTTCACCCGGAACCCGGCCACCCACAGCCAGGCATCATGCCGCGCGATCACCTCGATCCGCGAGGAAAGGCCGGTATAGTCCCACCACACGGTCAGAGGCAGCGCCGGCAGCTCCTCGAGCACCCGCCGCTGCGCGCGCTGCAGCAGCTCCCGCCGCTTCTGGACGTCCATCTCATGCCCCGCGGCCTCGAGCATGGCGTCGGTCTCGGGGTCCGAGAAGCCGGCGTAGTTCTCCCTTCCGAGCCCGCGCTCGGGATCGCGCGAGTGGAGCGAGCTGTCGAGGAACTCGGAGGCGTCGCCGGTGGTGCAGGTGCGCCCATAGTAGATCAACGGAAATTTGCCGGCGTGCGCCGCGTCGATAAGCTCGCCGAGCGACAGCGGGTGCGATCTCACGCGCACGCCAATTCTCGCCAGATCGGCGATCAGCGCCGCGGGAAGCGAGCGAAGCTGCACGCCGTGGGCGAGCTCGACCTCGAAGCCGTCGGCGAAGCCAGCCTCGGCCAGCAGTCGCCGCGCCTCATCGGGGGCAAAAGGCAGCGCGCTGATCGCCGGATCGTAGCCGAATACAATCGGATGGACGTACTGCGAGGCCACCGTCGCGTTACCGCGGTAGAGCTGGTTCACATAGCGGCGGCGATCGAGCGCCAGCAGCAGCGCCCGCCGCACGCGGCGGTCGGCAAGCGCCTGCCGAGCCGGTCCGGTGGCGGCGCCGGCGGCGATCACCAGTACCTGGACCCCCATGCGCGGCTGGGGCTCGACCCGCGCGCCGGCCCGCTCGATCTCACCGAAGGGAAGCTCATAGGGCATCCTCACCGCCACATCGAACTCGCCCGCAAGCAGCTTGCGCAGGCGCGCCTGGTCGTCCTCGACAAACGTGAACACGACCCTCGCCGCCTCCGGAGCGCCCCACCAGCCGCGCCAGCTCCCGGCGCTCACCGAGCCGTCGCGTCCACGCTCGATGAAGCGATAGGGACCGGTCCCGACCGGCTCGGAAATCTCCGCGGACGCCGCATCCGCGGCCGGAACGATAAACAGAAACGCAAGCCGGTTCAGCAACGTAGGCGCCGGCGCGGCGGTCTCGACGAGAACCGCAAGCTCGCCATCCGCGCACAGGTCGCGGATCCCCACCAGGTGATGGCGAATCATCGAGCGCGGGTCGGTGAGCGCGCGCTTGAAGCTGGCAACGACATCGGCGCTGGAGAAGGCGCCTCCGTTGTGAAAGCGCACTCCGGGGCGCAGGGAAAAGCGCCAGTGAGTGCCGTCGAGCTGCTCCCAGGCCACGGCAAGGGACGGCTCGAGCACCATCGCCGGGGAAAACCGCACCAGGGCGTCGTAGAAATTGCAGAGCAGCGACCAGGTCACGACCTCGTTGTGGTGATGTGGATCGAGGGTCCGCGGCACACTCTCGAAGCCGACCACTACCGTCCTGCCACCTCCGGCCCGCGAGCATCCGTCCGCCGTGGCGAGAGCAAGAAGAGCGCCGGCAAGCGCCGCCCGCCATGGGTACCCGCAGCTCCTCGCTCTTGCCCTCATCCTGAAGGAAATATATTCCGTCTCGAGCGCAACCGCCAGGGTGGCCTGCTGGCTCGGGGCGGTGGCGAGGGTGGTTTGGCGAGTCGCGACAGGAATGCCGCGGCAGCCCCGCGAGCGGTTCGCCCCTCGTGGTAGGCTAGGCTCAGGAGGTCGCAACCGTGTCCGGGGCGAAAGTGGCGCCATGAAAACCAAGTCGTTGTTCAGCGAGTCCGACCACGAGGCGATTCGCCGGGCGGTCGTGGAGGTCGAGAAGCGCACTGCAGGCGAGATCGTGCCCTTCGTCGTCGGCGCCTGCGACGACTACGACGGCGCCAGTTGGCGCGCCGCCACCCTGGGGACGACGCTCGCCGCCCTCGTGACCGTCCTCGTTCACGAGCTGGGCGGCTTCTGGGGGGGCTGGTTTGCCGTCTGGCTGCTCGCCCCGGTGCTGGGCGGCGGCATTTTCGGCTATCTGGCCGGCGCGTTCTTTCCGGTCCTGCGCCGCAGGCTCACCGACCCCGCGACCATCGACGCGCGGGTGCGCCTGCGAGCCGAGACCGCCTTTCTCCGCGAAGAGGTCTTTGCCACTGCCGAGCGGACCGGCATTCTCATTTTTCTCACCCTGCTCGAGCGGCGCGTCGTGATCCTTGGCGACTCCGGAATCAACGCCAAGGTTCAGCAACACGAGTGGGACGAGATTGTCGCCGGGATCGCCGCCGGCATCCGCGCCGGGCGGCCGACACATGCCCTCATCGAGGGGATCGGGCGCTGCGGAGAGCTGCTCCAGCGGCGCGTCGAGATTCGGCCCGAGGATCGCGATGAGCTCTCCGACGCACTGCGGATCTCTGATCGCTAGCCGGCGCCTGCTGCGACTTGCGGGCACCGTCGCCACGGCCTTCTCGGCGCTACTCGCTGCAGCGGTGGGCGCGCTGGACGTTCCATTTCTCGTCGGCCGGGTCAATGACCACGCGCAAATGATCCCGCCCCCTGCCAGGGCCCGCCTCGAGCAGCGACTGGCCAGCCTCGAACAGGCCACCGGCGCGCAGCTCGCGATCCTCACCGTCGACTCCCTCGAGGGCGAGGTTCTCGAGGACTTTTCCCTGAAGGTCGCCGAGACCTGGAAGCTTGGCGGCAAGGAGAGGGACGACGGCCTGCTGCTGCTCATCGCCCGGCGCGAGCGCAAGATGCGTCTCGAGGTCGGCTACGGCCTCGAGGCCAGGCTCCCCGATGTCGCCTGCAACCGTATCATCAACAACATCCTGCAACCACGGTTCCGGCAGGGCCAGTTCGGTCCCGGCATCGAGGAAGCGGTTGCAGCGATTGGCGCCGCCCTCAAGGGAGAAGCGCCAGTCGCGCCCGAGGCTGCTCCCGGGAGATCGGAGCTCGGCAGCGAACCGCTGGCAGTGCGGCTCGCGGTCCTCCTCTTTTTCGGCGGGCTGATCGGCCTGTTTTCACTGGTCGCGGTGTTCACCACCGGCTTCGCGAGCTGGCTGCTGTACTTCTTCCTGATGCCGTTCTACCTCATCTTCCCGGCGCTCGCCGGGGCTGTGGTTGGCTTCCTCATCCTGCTCGCGTGGGTGATCGGCTTCCCAGTCGCCAAGATTCTGCTGCGCCGCAAGCTGAAAGACAAGGGCTTTCTCAGGCGACACCCGCGCTGGGCGGCGCTCTCCCGTATGGCGGCAAGCAGCGGCCGTTCGGGTGGCTCTGCCGGCTCCTGGAGCTCTGGCGGAGGCTTCTCTGGCGGTGGCGGTTCCTTCGGCGG
>JAZDGE010000311.1:0-2217 GCA_043807175.1 Acidobacteriota bacterium | reverse complement strand
TCGTCGCGGGGGGTCCGGCGGCCACCCGCCCGCACCGCCGCCGCCTCGACCCCCCGAGCCCCCCGCGCTCCGCGGGAGTGAATCCCGCTCCGCTTTTCTCGCCTCCGCCCCACCTCACGTCCGTCGCGGCGGGTCCGGCGGCCACCCATGGGTGCGGGCTTCGACTGTCATTTCGACGTGGACTTGGACCTCGACTTGGTCTTGGACGTGGACCTGGACGTCCCGCAGTTGGGATCATCTCCCGACCATCCCGACGGCTTGGGCCAGGCACTGACTGGCTCCCTGGAATTAGGGCGGTTGAAGGGGCACCAATGGTGCGCGGTTGTGAGAACTGCAGGTTACGTGATGCCGGCTGATCAAGGTCCACGTCCAAGTCTAGGTCCAAGTCCAGGTCCGGGAAAGGCAGCGAGCAGAGTTGAGCGTTCGCGTTCGGCGGCCGCCCACCCGCGCCTCCGCCGCCTTGACCCCCCGAATCCGAACCCCGAGCCCCGATCTCCGTTCTTGCTATCCTCCCGGCATGGAGAGCTGCATCTTTTGCCGCATCGCGGCGGGCCAGACGCCGGCGAAGGTGCTCATTGCCGATGACGATGTCGTCGCCTTCGAGGACGCCTTCCCCAAGGCGCCGGTGCACCTGCTGGTGGTCCCGCGCCGCCACCTCGCCTCGCTCGCCGAGGCGGCGCCCGAGGACGAGGCGCTGCTCGGCAAGCTCCTGCACACCGCCGCCGAGGCGGCCCGCCGCAGCGGCATCGCGGCCGGCGGCTTTCGGGTCGTGGTGAACACTGGCGCCGGGGCGGGCCAGAGCGTCTTTCACCTCCACCTCCACGTGCTCGGCGGACGCCGCTTCGGCTGGCCCCCCGGCTGATGCCGGCCGAGCTTCCCCCGCCGGCGCTGGCCGAGGCTGTGCGCGGCGGCCAGTGGGCCCAGGTCAGCACGCTCACAAGGGCGCTCCCGGCGCCGCTGTCGCCAGCGGTCGCGCTCGTGGCGGCCCGCGCGGCCTACCGGAGTGGTGATGGGGAGCGGGCGCTTGTGCTGCTCCGGGAGGCGCTGCCCCGCGCGGGCGAGCTCGCCGCCGCGTTGCGCCTCGAGATCGCGAGCATCACTCTCGCAAATGGCGGCGACCCTTGGCCCCAGCTCGCCCGTCTGGTGCAGCGCGGCCCCCTCGATCACCGCCGGGCCGCGGGCGAGCTGTTTCGGGAAGCATGGGGAAAGCTGCCGCTGGCCGTGCTTCAGCGCCACACCCGCCACCCGCTGCCGCGCAGCCTGCGTCGCGAGCTTCTTGCCGTACTGGCGCAACGCAGCCGCGACCGCGGCGCCGCCCTGCACGTGCTGCGCGAGCGCCGCGATGACGGGGCGGCCCTCGTCGCCGCCCGTTTCCTCGCCGCCGGCAGAGGCCTCACGGCGAACGCCCGACTCCTGGTTGCCGAGGCGCTGCTGGCAGGCGGTCTGTGGTGCGAGGCGGAGGCGCTACTCGCCGCTCCGGTGGAGGCTGCCAGCGCGAGTCGCCATCGCTTTCTGCGCGGGCGAGCAGCTTACCGCCTCGGCAAGCTGACCGAGGCGGCGCGGGAGCTCGATGGCGCGCTTGCCGTCGCGCCAGATCCGGCGGCCCGCTTCGCCACCGCCGTGCAGCGGGCCCGAGTCGCCGAGCTGATGGCGGACGGCCAGACCGCGCTCGGACTCTGGGACGTTGCGCGAACCGCCCGCCCGGGTGAGGTGGAGGGATGGGACGGCGGCGCGCGCGCCCGTCTGGCAGCGGGCCGTACCGAGGAGGCTGTGGCGCTCGTCCTGCGCGCCCCGCCTGCGGTGCAGCAGATTGCCGGGCCGCGACTGGCGGCGGGCCTGCTCGCCCGCAAGGACGCCGCCCGGGCAAGTGAGTTGCTGGGCCGGTTGCCGCGTCGCCTGGCGATCGTGCGGGCGCTGCGGGTGGCCGCCGCGGTGGCAGGCGGTGATCTGGCTGTGGCCCGCCGCCTGGCGGTCGAGCTGCTCGCCGATCCGGGCGCCGGCGGCTGGCGTGAGCTGGTGCTCGAGCTGCTCCCCACCCCTGACGCCCCGGCCGGACCGTCACCGGCGGCGGTGCGAGATCCGCAAGCCCTCGCAGCGATTGCGACCGCACAAGGCGCTGCCGCGGCACAGGCGGCGCTCCTCGCGGCGCTGCGCCTGGATGCGGCCTGGGCGCCGGTCGTGACCGGCGGGCCGCCGGCGCCATCGCCATGGGACGGG
>JAZDGE010000310.1:0-6763 GCA_043807175.1 Acidobacteriota bacterium | reverse complement strand
CGACATCCAAGCTCACACCGTCGAGCGCCATCACCTTCTCGGCGCCCATCTGGTAGACCTTCACCAGGTCGCGGATCTCAATCAGCACTCCCCTTCTCCTTGTCCCCACCGCCCTTGGCTTGCGAGGCGGCGCGCTTCTCCTCACGGCGCAATGGATCACCGTCCTTGAGGGAGCGCAGCACCCGATAGGGACCGGTGATGATCTCGGCGCCCTCCTCGAGCTGCTCGCGCACCTCGACCCAAAGCTCGTCGTGGATTCCTGACTTGACCTCGCGGCGGGCTGCCTTGCCGGCCTGGAACAGGTAGACGGCGCTGACCTCGTGCTGCGTCGTCTCGCCCTCCTTGCGCTCGATCTCGCGACCCCTCGCGTCCAGCCAGCGCGTCTGCACCGCCTGCTGGGGAACCGCCAGGACGTTCTCCGCCCGCTTCGTGGTGATCTCCACCTTGGCGGTCATGCCTGGCCTGACCCGCCCATCGGGCGCATCGAGGGCCACTTTGACCTTGAACTTCACCACATCGACTTCCTTGATGCCGGACGAGCCAATCTCGGTGACCTTGCCGGTCAGCTCGACATCGGCCAGCGCATCGAGGCGAACACTCGCCAACTGCCCCGGGGCGAGCGCCACCACCTCGCTTTCCGCCACCTCCACCTCGGCCACCATCTCCGAGAGATCGCCGATCACCATCAGCACTGAGCCCTTGAAGTTCATGGTGCCCATCACGGCCGTCTCGCCCTGCTCCACGTTGAGCTGGGTGACAACGCCGTCCATCGGCGAGCGGATGGTGGTGCGTTCGAGGTCGTCAATCGCCCGCCTGAAGCCGGAGGACGCCTGGCGGATCGCCTCCTGCTGCGCCCGCACGCCGATCTCGGCGCTGTCGCGTTCGAGGCGGGCGCGGTCGAGCGCGTCTTCCGACACCACGCCCTCGTGCCGGAGCTTCGAGACACGGGCGAAGCTGAGCTCGGCATTGGCAAGCTCGGCGCGGGCGCGCTCCAGGTTGACGCTCGCCTGATCGAGCGCCGCCTTGGCCTGATCACGCGCGGCGACGTAGAGCTGCTTCTCGATCTCGAGAACGACCTGTCCGGCCCTCACCCGATCGCCCTCCCGAACGGGCAAGGACGTGATCTCGCCGATTATCTTGGACTGGATCTCAACTTTTCGTCTGGGGTTGATCTCGCCGCTCGCCTTGACCCGGGCGACGACGGTGCGCCGCCCGACCTTCTCGACCTCCACCGCGGGTCCCTTGCCCTTCCCCGGCGAGGCCAGCGAGGCCCACAGCACACCGCCGAGGACCACCGCGAGCCCGGCCCCGATGAGCAGGTGGCGGGCGCGCATCAGCGGAGCGCCGCCAAGCCCACCTTGCCGGCGGCCCAGCCGAGCCAGAGCACGGCGATCAGGGCGATCGCCTTGTCGCGGCTGACCTTGCCCACGATCTGCAGACCCATCGCCAGCAGCACCCACTGCCACAGGTTGAAGATGTCGAGCACGCTCGCGAATGCGGCCACCGTCTTCGGCGCCTCCGGCGACAGGTAGGCGGCCACGCTCGATTTCAGCATCCCTTCCAGATCCTGGGCTGCGAAGCTGCCGTGGCGGGCCGACACCACCGCGAGCAGCAGCGTCGAGACCACGGTCGCGGGTAGCACCGCATGGAGCAGGGTGGCGAAGACGCTTTTGAACTCGCACCCCGAAGTCAACAGCTTGAGGCCGAGAAAGTAGATCCCGGCAAGCGCGAGGTACATCAGTGGAACCATGAGCGGGGTGGCGAAGGAGGTGACCTTCGCCATCTTGCGTCCCATGTTCACAGCCTGCTCGACCTGCTCATCGCTCAGTTGCCGTGATCCGCTGCGCTCGGCCAGGCTCTGCCGAATCGTCGCATCGAAGTCGATGCGGGGTGCGATCACGAGCTGGCCGGCGATCGACACCAGCAGGAGCGCCACCAGCGGCGCCAGCCAGCTCGGTGTCGCGGCGAGCTCGTGGAAGACCTCGGCGGGCTGCACGAACACCCTGAAGATGCGGGAGATCGCTCTGCCGCCGGACGGCACGCCAATCGGTTCCGCGCTCATCGCGGCTCTCCCTTCTCGTTCTGTCCGGCCTCATGCGCGGGCGCTTCGGTCTTGTCCTTGCTCGCGGACGCAGGTCTGGCCTTCAGCCACGAGACGTCACGCCACAGGGTGTGCGGCTCGGCGGCCTCGGGCTCGTCCCGCAGAGTGACCTCCATCGAGTCGAGCAGGTCGCCCTCGGCCACCTTGTAGAGCACCGCGGCCACGCGGTAGGCCACGCGTGAGTTCAGCTCCGCCACCTGGGCCGCAGCCAGGTCCTCTTGAATCTGCAGCACCTGATAGTTGGTCGACATGCCGTTGGCGAACTTCTTCTGCTCGGCGTCGAGGTTGCGCGCGGCGAGCTCGCGCGCCTTGACTGCGGCGGCGATCGACTTGGCGGCCGCGTGCAGCCCACGCACCGTGTTGCGCACGTCGGCAATCACGTCCTGGCGCTGGAGGGCGAAGTTCTGCTCGGCCGAGGTTAGCTCGAAGCGCCGCTGGGCGCGCTGCGCACGGGCCTGGTTGTTGCCGAGCGGGTAGGAGAAGGTCAACCCTGCGGTCCACTGCGGGTAGTCGGTCTTGCCGATCTGCTGCAGGGCGTCGCCCCAGCCGGTCGACGAAATCTTCCCAGTCACCGGATCGGGAACGAGATAGGTCCCAGCCACACCGGAGAAGCCATAGCCGATATTGAGGTTGAGCTTTGGCTTGACAGTGCTGTCCGCCACCAGCAGGGTGGTCTCCCGGATCCCCAGCTCCAGCTCGCGCGCCTTGAGCTCGAGACGCCGGTCCAGTCCCATGCTGATCGCGGAGTCGAGCTCGGGCAGCTCGATCTTCACGTCGAACGTGTCGACTGGGACGACGACGCTTGCCCAGTCGTCGACGTTTTCGAAGCCCATCAGCCGCTTGAGCAGGTCGGCCGCCTTCTCGACCTCGTTCTCGGCGACGATGATCTCCTGCTCGCGCGCGGCCACCGTGGCCTCTGACTGCACGATATCGATCGGGGCCGAGGTACCGATCCGCACCCGGGTGCGCGTCTGGTCGAGCAGATCCTGCGCGAGCTTCAGCGACTGCTGCTTCACAGTCAGGTTCTCCCTAGTGTACACGAGGTTCCAGTAGGCGCCCTCGACCGCCTGCACCGTGGTGATGACCACCTGCTCGAACTGCAGGCGCGAGATGTCCCGGCTCTTCTTCGCCACCTCGATCCCGGCGCGGTTGACGTCGGTGCCGAAGCCATCCAGCAGGGGCTGGTTGACCTGGAAGCCGAAGCCGGCGCTGTAGCTCGGGTTGAGCAGGTACAGCTTCGACCCGGTGAGCTCGCTGCGGGCGTTCGTCCAGCTCACCGACGCCAGGGCGCCAGTGGGAAGGAGGGAATCGAGAGCAAGGTCGAGCACGCGACGCTTCTGCTGGCTGCCGGCGAGCTGGTTGACCGCCGGGCTCTTCTGCGAGGACTCGCTGAAGTCGACTCGGAACCCCGGATCGAAGATCCCGGTTGCGCTCAGGACGCCTTCCCGCGCGCTCGCCAGGTCCAGCCGGGCGACCTCGAGGTTGATGTTGTGCTCGAGCGCCAGCGCGACAGCATCCTTCAGCGTCAGTCGCAGCTCGGGTGCGCCCAGGCGAACGCCCCGTTTCTGCTGGCCGGGCGCGGTCCCCACCGAGTGGCTTTGGTCGCCGGCGAAGGCCGTGCCAGCCAGGGTGGCTGCGGTGAGCGTCGTGATGGCGATGAAGTTCTTCCAGACCACGTGCACCTCCGTCCTACTCAGCCAGCAATACGATTTTGCGGGCGACTGGGTTTCAATGTTCCCCCAGGGCAAAGTAGCACGCCACCTGGCGGCGGTCACCTGCGGGCGCCAGATCAGGCCTTTGCTGGCAGGCCTTCTGGGCGCGCCCGCACCACTCCAGCCAGGGGCAGCCCTGGCCCCGCCCATCGGCCGCCTGGCCCGGTACAGTGATCTCGCGCTCCGGTCCGGTGAGCCCGGACGCCGCAAGAAGCGCCTGGGTGTGGGGGTGAAGCGGTTTGCCCATCACGTCGCCAGCCGCTCCCTCCTCGACCACCCGCCCGGCCAGCATGACTGCCACCCGGTCGCACACCTGGGCGACCATCGCGAGGTCGTGGGCGATCAGGACCATCGCCAGGCCAAGGCGCTCGCGCAGGTCGAGCAGCAGGTTGAGGAGTAGGCCCCGCACCGAGATGTCAACCGCTGACACCGGCTCGTCGAGGATGAGCACCTGGGGCCGGCAAGCCAGGGCGCGCGCGATCGCCAGGCGCTGCCGCTCTCCTCCGGAAAGGTGCCGCGGCCGCCTCCGCAAGAACTCAGGAAGGGTCGGCAGCCCGACGCTGGCGAGCAGGTCGGCAATCCTCGCCGGGCGCTCGCGCCGCGGCGCCAGCCGATGAATCGCGAGCGGCTCTGACACGACCCCCGCAACCCGTTGGAGCGGATCGAGCGAGGCTGCGGAATCCTGAAAGACCATCTGGACCAGGCGGCGCCAGCTCCGAAGCCCTGCCTCCTGGCAACCGTCCACCCGTTGCCCGCAGTAGTGGACCTCGCCGCTGTCGGGCCGCTCGAGCATGGCCAGCAGCCTTGCCACGGTGCTCTTTCCCGCCCCTGAGCGGCCCACCAGCCCGTAGATCTCTCCCCTCGCGACCGCCAGCGACACGCCGGAGACAACCTCCACGCGGGCTTCCTGTCGCCCCCAGGAGCTTCCTCTTCTCGGGTAGGTCTTCACCAGGCGCCGGCAGGCGAGGGCGTCCACTGCGTCGGGCGCCGGGACCCGCAACGAGGGCTCAACCATCGCCCTGCTCCGCATTGCTGTGAAGAAAACAGCGCACCTTTCGTCCCCCCGCCACCGTCACGAGAGCCGGGCGGGCGCTACGACAACGGGGAAAGGCAAGCGGGCAACGGGGTGCGAACCTGCAGCCAGGGCCGCGCTCCAAGGCCGCGGGCACACTCCCCGGGATCGCCGGCAGCCGCTCGCCTGGCGCCCGCACTCCCCGCGGCGCCGCCTTGACCAGGGCCGCCGTGTAGGGATGTAGCGGGTTCTCAAAAAGCTCGCGGCGGGGCGCCCACTCGACGGTTTCGCCAGCGTAGAGGACACACACCCGGTCGACAGCACGTTCGACCAGTTGGAGATCGTGGCTGATCAGCACGAGGGCGAGCTCGCGGCGAGAGCGCAGGCCCGCGAGCTGGCCCACCAGCGCCGCCGCCGAGAGCGCGTCGAGCGCCGAGGTCGGCTCGTCAGCGATCAGCAGGCCCGGGTTTGCCGACAGCGCGCTGGCGATCAGGACGCGCTGGCGTTGCCCGCCCGAAAGCTGGTGCGGAAAAGCTCGCGCCACCTCGCGCGGCCGGTCGAGGCCGACCTCGGCGAGCAGCGTCTCCGCCACAGCGATGAGCTGGCCGCCGCGCAGGCCGAGGTGAAGGCGCGCCGCTTCCGCCACCTGGGGGCCAATCCTCATCACCGGGTTGAGCGCCTGGGATGGCTCCTGAAACACATAGCCGAGCATTCCCCCGCGCAGCCGGCAGAGCCGCTCCTCGCTCGTGGACAGCACGTCGGTCCCGGCAACGCGCAGCCGCTCGGCCGTGACTCGCGCCGGCGCCGGGACCAGGTGGATGAGTGCGAGCGCCGACAGCGTCTTGCCGCAGCCAGATTCCCCGACCAGGGCGACCGCTTCCCTCTCCTGCACCTCCAGCGACACCCCGTCCACTGCCCGCTGCCACAAACCATGCGCGACCGGAAACCCGACCGCCAGCTCCCTCACCTCGACGAGCGCAGACACCGAGGCATTCTACCCGCTGCTGGAGCCGCCGGTCACGGCTTTCCCGCCGTTCTTGCTACGATTCGCGCGGAGGTAGGGGCAGTGGAGCTTGACCCGGAGCTTGGAGAACGTGCCCGGCGGGTGCGGGCGGTGGTTCTGGACGTCGACGGCGTGCTCACCGATGCGAGTCTTTACTATGGCGCGCGCGGCGAGTCGCTGAAACGATTCTCCGCTCGCGACGGATTCGCGATCAAGCAGGCGCAGGCCGAGGGCATTGCGATCGCGGTGCTTTCCGGCCGGGTCGCGCCGCCGCTGCGCTCGCGCCTGGCTGACCTCGGCATCGACAGCAAGCTGGTGATCCAGGGCAGCCGCGACAAGGCATCCGATCTCAACCGACTTGCCGGGACGATGGGCCTGGCCGTCGAGCAGCTCGCGTTCATGGGCGACGACCTGCCCGACCTCCCGGCCATGGCGGCCGCTGGCCTCGCTGCCTGCCCTGCGGATGCCGTCCCGGAGGTCAAGCAGCGCTGCCACTTCATCGCCCCGGCACCTGGCGGCAACGGCGCGGTGCGTGCGCTCGTCGAGCTCGTGCTCAGGGCGAGGGGCCGTTGGGATGAGATCGTCGGCGCCTGGGAGCGAGGCGAGGAAAGACTTCGCCTCGACCTCAGCGCCACCGGAGGGAAGAACGATGGCTGAGGCGGGCGAGCTTGCAGGCAAGGTGGCGCTGGTGACCGGCGCCTCGAGCGGCATCGGGCACGCCACCGCGGTGCGGTTGGCTCGAGATGGGGCGCGCCTCGCGCTGGTGGCACGAGACGCCACGCGGCTCGACGAGGTGGCAGCCGAGATCGGTGGCGGCGCCGTTGCGGTCGTGATTCCCACCGACCTCATGAGGCTCGACGAGCGTGCCTCCGTCATCCCCCGCTGCCTCGAACACTGGGGTCGGCTCGACATCCTGGTCAACTCGGCCGGAATCA
>JAZDGE010000309.1:0-3706 GCA_043807175.1 Acidobacteriota bacterium | reverse complement strand
CGGCGCGCGCCGCCTCGCCCGAGAAGCGCGCGATATCGATCGGTCCCGACATCTGCTTGATCGACGCGCTCCCGCTCACCATCCGGCCGATCACGGCGAAGGTCTCCCGCGTCATGCGGATACACTCGATCACCGCGGCCCCGATCGCGGCGTGAATCGGGAGGCGCTTGAGCACGGTCCGGCTCGGGACCGGGATGCCGAGCTTGCCCTGCCCATCGACCTCGCGGGGAGTCGCCACGAGGGTGAGCGTCAGGGCGTCGCGCGCCACCGTCATCGCGATTTCCTTGCCGGGGTTGGCGCCAACAAGCCGCATGAGGTCAAAGAAATGGCCGACCGGCTCGCCGTTGATCGCGAGGATGCGGTCGCCCGCCCGGAGCCCGGCGCGCTCGGCCGGGCTGCCGCTCTGAACGCCAGGAACCTCCGCCGGAATTGGCGGCGCCAGGCCGGCGTAGCCAAGGTCGTAGCGAGTGACGCTCTTCGGTGTGAGGCTCACCTCACGGGTGGTGTCGCCACGCCTGAAGCTCAGAAGCAGGGCGCGGTTGGCCGCGCTGAGCGTGGCGAGCTCGAGCTCGCGCCAGGTGGGAATCGGCTCGCCGTCGACGGAGAGCACGAGATCTCCAGCCGCGAGGCCGGCCGCGGCCGCGGGTGAGCCGGGATCGACCCAGGCAACCACCGGCGCGGCGTCCTGCCACACCGGCGCCTGCACTCCGATGACGAATGCGGCGGCGACGAAGAGCACCGCGCCGACCACGTTGGCGGCCGGCCCGGCGAGCGAGATCACCGCCCTCTGCCAGCGGGGAAGCAGCGGCGTCTCCTGGGTTGTCGCTCCCGCCACGTCGGACT
The DNA here is from genome assembly GCA_043807175.1 of Acidobacteriota bacterium. Taxonomy (GTDB): domain Bacteria; phylum Acidobacteriota; class Thermoanaerobaculia; order Thermoanaerobaculales; family Thermoanaerobaculaceae; genus JAZDGE01. Next base: position 2,863 of record JAZDGE010000309.1, on the reverse strand, counting down.
CGTCCGGCCCCAGGCCCAGGATCCTGACATAGCCGCCAAAGGGTATGAGGCTGATGCGGTAGTCAGTCTCGCCGCGCTTGATGCCGATCAGCCGCCGGCCAAAGCCAAACGAAAAAACGGTGACCGGCGCCTTGACCCAGCGGGCCGCCAGAAAGTGGCCTCCCTCGTGGAGGAAGACCAGAATGCCCAGGACCATCACCAGAGCCAGGATGTTTCCCAGTACGAGCATCACCTCACCACCACGCGCATCGGCAACCTCACTTCTCCTGCGGGTATTTCGCCAGCGCCTCCCGCGCCCAGGCCCGGGCCCGCGCGTCGGCGGCGAGGATGTCATCCAGCTCCCCCGCCGCGCCAGGGCAGGCCAGCTCGCGCGCCAGCGCCGCCTCCACGACCGCGGCGATCCCGGTGAAGCCAAGCTGACCAGCGAGGAAGGCCGCGACTGCAACCTCGTTGGCGGCGTTGAGGACTGCCGGCGCAGTGGGGCCGGCACGCAACGCCTCGCGAGCAAGCCGCAGGCAGGGGAAGCGCTCTTCGTCCGCGGCCTCGAAGTGCAGCTCGCCCACCTCCACGAGGTCGAGGAAGCCATAGGGCGAAGGCAGCCGCTCCGGATAGGCCAGGGCGTACAGAATGGGGAAGCGCATGTCGTTGACCGAGAGCTGCGCGATCAGCGTGCCGTCGATGAACTCGACGAGGGAGTGAACGCGGCTCTCGGGGTGAACCACCACCGCGATGTGCTCGTCCGCGATGGAAAAAAGGTGATGGGCCTCGATGATCTCGAGACCCTTGTTCATCATCGTCGCGGAGTCCACCGTGATCTTGCTGCCCATCTTCCAGGTGGGATGGGCCAGGGTCTCGGCGACCGTGACCTTCGCGAGCGCGGCCTGGGAGGTCCTGCGAAACGGCCCCCCCGAGGCGGTCAAGACCAGACGGCGCACCGCCTCCCGCGGGCCCGCGCCCAGCGCCTGATGCAGCGCATTGTGCTCGGAGTCGATCGGCAGGATCGAGGCGCCATGCCGGCGCGCGGTCGCCATGACCAGTTCGCCCGCCATCACCAGCGTTTCCTTGTTGGCCAGCAGTACCTGCCGGCCGAGCTCGAGCGCGCGCAGAACGGGAATCAGGCCCAGGGCGCCGACAAAGGCGCCCACGACCACATCGGCGTCGGTGAGCGTGGCTGCCGCCAGGCGCCCTTCCTCACCGGCAACGACCGTCAGGCCGGGGAACTCCAGCGCGAGCGTCGCGGCGTCGGCGGGTTCGGCGACGGCGACGAGGCGGGGACGGCAGGAGACGATCTGCTCCCGCAGCCGGCCGAGATTGTGGCCTGCAGCCAACGCTGCCACCTGGAAGCGGTCGGGAAACCGCGACACCACGTCGAGCGTGGCCGTGCCGATCGATCCCGTGGAACCCAGCACCGCGAGTCGCTTCACATGCCGCCTTTTTGTGCCAGAAAGAGGGCCAGGACGAAGGGAGCGCCAAAAAAGAGCGAGTCGGTGCGGTCGAGAAAACCGCCGTGGCCGGGAATTAGGTCCGAGGAGTCCTTGACGCCGGCATCGCGTTTGAACAGCGACTCGGCCAGGTCGCCCACCGGCGCAACCACGCTCAGCAGCGCCGCCAGCAGCCAGCCCGTGACGACCGAGAGCTCGGGGAAGAAGACCAGCCGGCAGATCCAGACCGCCAGAAACGTGACCGCAGTTCCGCCCAGAACGCCTTCCCAGGATTTTTTGGGGCTCACCCTGGGGGCGAGCCGGTGGCGGCCGAAGCGGCTCCCGACGTAGTAGGCGCCCGAGTCGCCCGCCCACACCGTCACGCAGTAGATGAGGACCACCTTCCAGCCAAGCTCGCCCGCGAACGAGGTGCGAAGCAGGCCCATGCCGCCCGCGGCCACGGTGAAATAGGCGCTGATGAAGGTGGCCCCGGTGATTCCCGCACTTGCGCCAGCGAGGGGAAAGCGGCCCACAAGGTACAGGATGGGCGCCGCCAACACCTGGCAGGCGAGGATCGCCCCCGCCCATGACAGCCCTCCGTACCAGAGGACCGGCAGCGCGACGCCGGCGCCCACGAGCGATGGCAGCAGCGGCACCGGGTGCCCAAGACGGCGCAGAATCGCCAGCAGCTCCCAGGCCGCCAGCACCGCGATCGCCCAGACGGTGACCAGGAACACCCAGGGCGGCAACCAGACGATGGCGGCCAGGAGAACGGGCAGGATCGTGAACGCCGTCGCTTCGCGTGCCCCCATCACTCCTCCTCCTCGCGGGCGCCGTCCGGGTACTCGACCACGCCGCCGAAGCGCCGCTCGCGGCGGGCGAAGTCGGCGACCGCGGCGAGCAGGTGGCCCGCCGCAAAGTCGGGCCAGAGGACCGGCGTGATGTAGAGCTCGGTGTAGGCGATCTGCCAGAGCAGGAAGTTGGAGATCCTGAGCTCCCCCGAGGTGCGAATCAGCAGGTCGGGGTCGGGCACGCCCGCGGTCGAGAGGTGGGCCGCAACCCACTGCTCGTCGATGCCGGCAGGATCGAGTTCACCGTCGCGGACGCTTGAAGCGGCAGCCCGGCACGCGTCGACGAGCTCGGCGCGGCCCGAGTAGTTGAGGGCGATCTGAAAGACCAAGCCGGTGTTCGTGCGGGTCGCCGCGACGGCGCGCTCGAGCCCTTCCTGAATCTCGACCTCGAGCTCGTGAAGACGGCCAATGGGGCGAAAGCGGATGTTGTTCTCGATCAGGGTATCGAGCTCCTTGCGCAGGTACTCCTTGAGGAGTCCCATCAAGGTCCGCACCTCCCAGCGCGGCCGTTTCCAGTTCTCGGTGGAAAAGGCGAACAGGGTGAGGGCCTCGAGCTCGAGACGGGCAGCGGCCTCGACACTCTCACGGACG
>JAZDGE010000308.1:0-6263 GCA_043807175.1 Acidobacteriota bacterium | reverse complement strand
AGGCCGAAGTAGTAGCGGGCCTCGCCCACGAAGGTGGCCGGACGGTTGAGGCGCAGGGCGCCTTCAGGGTCCTTGACGCTGACCTCGAAGGTCGGGCGCTTGTACTCCTCGACCCGCACCTCGGCATCGCCCGAGAGCGAGCTTTCCAGCCGCCACGCCCCGAGAAGCCGCCCGGCGGGGATCGCAAGCTCCCCCGCCGCCGAGCCGAATTCGTTGGTCGTCACCAGCGCCTGGTCAACCTCCTCGCCATTGGCATCCAGCAGCTTGACCGTGACCGGCGTGCCGGGCAGCACCTCGAAGCGCGCCCCCTCGCCGCCGCTCCGGTACGCGAGCACCTTGAAGAGCAGTTTTTGCAGCGGCCGGTAGACCGAGCGGTCGGTGAAGATCAGCGAGGCTGTCGTCTCGGTCCTGCGCGCCGGCTCGTTGAACCACATCGAGTCGGCTTCCAGTGTGAGGTCGCCGCCCGAGCGCGCCAGCGCGAAGTAGGGCCGCCCGCCCAGCCGGGCCTCGTACCGAAAACGCGCGGCGCCGGCCGCGTCGGTGACCAGGCTGCCGGCCGGCCGGTGCCCTTGCTGCCAGTCGAAACGGTAAAGCGTGACCTCGGCGCCGGCGACCGGCTGGCCGCTGTCGCCCTGCAGCACCGTCAGCTCGATCCCGCCGCCTCCCGGCTGGCGCGAGAGCAGGACCAGGTTGGTGACGATGAAATCCACGGCAACGAGCTGGTTTCCCTTGCGCGCGAAGTCCTCGCGCTGCGACGCGACCACCACAAAGAGGCCCGGCGTCGCCAACTGCGGCGTCAGGTAGCTGCGGTGGAGCTTGAGATCGGGCGTTGCCGGCAGCTCCACCTGCCAGCGCGCCGAAGGCGTCTCCCGGGCGACGATCTGCTCGACCTCGCGCCAGGCCGGCAGCAGGTTGTAGTCCTTGCTGGTCGCAAGGCGACTGACGAGGTCGATCAGATAGGCGCGGAAGTAGGCCCGTTCGAGGTTCTTGTGCACGAGGGCGAGCGAGTGCCGGCCCGGGCCGTCGGTAATCATCCCATCGAGGCGCAGCTCCGGCGCCTCGATCGCCTTGACGAGGTGGCGGCAGCGCTGGCCGCCGACGCTTTTCGGGTAGGCCTTCCAGCCTTCCTCGGCGAGCGCGCGGGCGCGCACGAGGTTGTCGCGCTCATCGCTGTCACGGACCATCTCCGCCAGCAGCGCCTGGCCCGCCGCCCACCAGGGCAGGTCGCGGGTCTTGTTGAGACTCCTCTCAAGATCGGCGCGGATCAGGGCTCGGTCCTGGGCCGCCGTGAACGAGGACTGCAGCCGGCGCAGTAGCTCCAGACGAGCCTCCAGCGCCGCCTCGGGCCGCGCCGCGGCCCGATGCCAGCTCTCGAGGTCGTCGAGGATGGCCGCGATCTTCGCCAGCGGGTGTGCCTGCGGATCAGCAAGCACCAGCGCCGGCGCGGCGCCAGCCCCAGCGCCCGAAAGCAACCCCTTGAGATCCAGCATGTAGAGCTCGTCCGACTGCTCCGGGCGCCAGCGCCCGGTGTCTGCGAGCAGCTCGACATGCAGGTACGACACCGCGTCGCGCAGGGTCGAGCGGATGCCCGGCGGGAAGTTGTTCGCCTCCAGGTACTCGCCGAGCGCGGCCAGCGGTTCGCCGCCCAGCTCCCCGCGCTGCTCCCAGACGGCGAGGTAGGCCTGCTGCGCCGCGGCGAAGATCTCGTCCCGGGTCCAGGCCTTGAGATCTACTTCCTGGCGCGATTCGACCTTCTCGCGCTGGTTGATCTCCCACGAGTACATGTGCAGGTAGTTGGCGAGCGAGCGGCCGTAGAAGAGGTTCAAGGCGGCCCGCGACAGCGCGCCGCGCGGCCACTCCTGCTCCTTCAGGAAGCGCACCGCTCCCTCGTAGCCGTGCAACGCGGTGCGAAGCTGCACCTGCTGGATCAGCCCGCGGGTCCAGCCTTCCTCGTCGCCCGCCGCGCGCGCGGCCACACCCAGCTCCTCGACTCGCTTGAGCGCCTCGGCTGCCTTCTGGTCCTCGACCAACTTCGCAACCTCCTTCCAGCCCTCCGCGGGCGCGGCGACCACAGCCCTGCCCGGTGGAGTCGGCGCAGATTCGCGCCTCGCCGGATCCTCGCCCTGCACCGGGATGCAGCCGGCCGCCAGCGCCAAGGCGCAGGCGCCCAGGAGCAGTCCAGCGAACCATTCCCTCGCCCACCCGCCGCGACCGTTGCCCCGATGCTCGCTCATGGTGTTTCCTCCCCACCACCGCGCACTACGAACCGTTGGACCATTGTAGGCGCGAAAAGTTCCCGCCCTCGCCATGGTGCTGCCGGGTCGGTCCGCCCGGGGCGGCGCGAGCATGGCTCGCGCCAGAGGCAAGGCGGCAGCATGGCTGCCGCACTCCAAGGGCCGCCGGAGGCCCGCCACGTCTTGCGCCGGCCGGCAACCTCGCGGGGGGGGTGGAGTGCGCAAGCCGTGCTTGCGCCTTGCCCGTCGCGCCAGCCATGCTGGCGCGCTGCAGCGCCGCGGCGCTGGCAGGCCGGTACGCGCGAGGCCCGGAGCCCGGAGCTCGGTGCCCGGTCTTCTTCCTACCCGATGCGAGCCGCTGCGGCCCTCAGAGCCTCGACATGGTGCAGGCTCTCCCAGCGGAACTCCGGCTCGCTGCGGCCGAAGTGCCCGTAGCTTGCGGTGATCCGGTAGATCGGCCGCAGCAGGTCGAGCTCCTCGATGATGCCGCGCGGGGTGAGCGGGAAAACCTCGCGCACCAGCTCGGTGAGGCGCTCGTCGGCCACCTTGCCCGTGCCAAAGGTATCTACCATCACCGAGACGGGGTCGGCCACGCCGATGGCGTAGGCGAGCTGGACCAGCGCCTCGCGCGCCAGCTTGGCGCCGACGATGTTTTTGGCGATGTGGCGCGCCATGTAGGTGGCGGAGCGGTCCACCTTGGTCGGGTCCTTGCCCGAGAACGCGCCGCCGCCATGCGGCGCCCAGCCGCCGTAGGTGTCGACGATGATCTTGCGCCCGGTCATGCCGGTGTCCGACTGCGGGCCGCCGATCACGAACTTGCCGGTCGGGTTGACGAGGAACCGTGTCCCGGCGTCGACCAGCTCCCGGGGCAGAACCGCCAGGCCCACCTTCTCGATGATCTCGTCGCGGGCGGCGCCGGTGATCCGGTCCCCCGTCTCGTCGAGGATCTCCTCGGTGTGCTGGCTGGCAATTACCACGGTGTCGATGCGGTGCGGCCGGCCGTCCCGGTACTCCACCGTGACCTGCGACTTGCCGTCGGGGCCGAGATAGGGCAAGAGCCCCTGCCGCCGCACCTGCGCGAGCCGCCGAGTGAGCGCGTGAGCGAGGGTGATCGGCATCGGCATCAGCTCGGCGGTCTCGTCACAGGCGTATCCGACCATCAGGCCCTGGTCGCCGGCGCCGCCGGTGTCGACACCTTGAGCGATGTCCGGAGACTGCCGGCCGATCACGTTCAAGATGCCGCAGGTCTGAAAGTTGAAGCCGTACTTGGCATCCGTGTAGCCGATATCGCGAACGACGCTGCGCACCAGGTCCTGCACGTCGACCCAGCCATCGGTCGTGATCTCCCCACCCACGATCACCAGGCCGACGGTGATGAAGCTCTCGCACGCGACCCGACCCTTGCCGGGATGGTGGTGCTTGAGGTCGTAGCGGAGCACCTCGTCGAGCACCGCATCGGAAATCTGGTCGCACACCTTGTCCGGATGACCCTCGGTCACCGATTCCGAAGTAAAGACGTGAACGCCATGTGAGTTCATGAGGCCTCCAAGTACTGCAGCTCCCCCCACCCACCCGCCCAGCTTTCAGCTTTCAGCTTTCAGCCTTCAGCCTTCAGCGTTCAGCGATTTGCCTCTAGCTGATGGCTGATAGCTGATCGCTGACAGCTACTAACAACTTCCCGCGGCGGCAACGCAGGCGGCCGGCTGGAGAAGGCCGACTGCAGGCTCACGCGCGGGGCGTAAACATAGCACTCCAACCGGTGGTAGGGGAAGGCATTCACGGCGAGTCGACCGACCTGTCCAGAGCCGGCCGGTCAACGGACGCATGCCACCCCTTCGGATTAAGCAGCCGCCGTGCCTGCTCCCGCAGCTTCCCGACCTCCAGCTCACGGACGGTCGCCTTCTCCCCCGCCCTCGCGCGCAGCCGGAGCTTGCGAAACGCGAGCATAGTGAGCAGGCGCACCAGCACACGCCGCTCGTCCGCGCGCGGCCACCAGTCGGAGCGAACGCGGCGCCGGTAGTCGGCCACCAGCTCACACAACTCCTCGGGCAGCACGCCCAGTGCGGCCTCCTCGCCGAGCTGCTCGCGCAACACGCGGCGCTCCCACGCGGCCGCCGCCACGCCAACGCCCGCGAGCCACACCAGCACCAGCAGGCCGCCGATCCAGGGCTCGTTCTCAAAGCTGCGGATCGTGTGGGCGAGCGCGAAGAGAAATACCGTGCCCAGCAACGTGAGCATCCCCCGGCCGAGCTTGCCCGGCCAGCGGTCCGCCAGCTCCGCCCAGCGCAGGCCCGCGCCCAGCGTGGCGCCCGACGCCGCGCGCAGGAGCAGCGAAAAGCCGACCCACTCGACGAGCAGATACCCTCCGGACAGGCTCTGGATGACGAGCGCTGCCAGGCCCAGGCCGCAGCCCGCCGCGAGCCCGAACGAGAGTCCGTCGAGCAGCGTCTCGCGAAAACGGCCGGCCACCGGAAGCAGCAGCACGAGCACGAGCAGCACGGGAGCCTCTGCGCCCGAGGCCGCAACCGTCAAGAGTCGCGCCGCCGCCTCCGCGACCACCGGTGGCAGGGCGCTCAGGTGAGGCAGCAGCGGGTCAACGACCGAGCCCGTCACGTGGTAGGCGGCAAGGAGCAGGGCGCTCGCCGCTCCCAGGGCCGCCAGCGCCAGGAAGTTGGGAAGCGGCTCGAGACCCCAGCGATCGGGCCAGCACAGCAGATACCCCGCGGCCATCAACAGGCCAGTCAGGCCGGCGGCGACGAGCAACGCGCCGTTCATCTCAGGACCAGGTCCTTGGCGAGCGGACCGTGCTGGAGGAAGAACAGGCGGGCGGTCTCGACGTCGCGGCGGATCTGCGCCACCAGCTCGATGCTGGAAGTGAAGATCTTCTCCTCGCGCAGGCGGCGGAAGAAGTAGAGCCGCACCGGCTCCCGGTAGACATCGGCGGTGAAGTCGAGCAGGTGGCTTTCCACCGTGACCCGGTAGTTCTCGTACACGGTGGGCCGTACACCGATGTTGGTGACCGAAGGGAACACCCGGCCGAACGACGGGATGTGCACCGCCGTCACGTAAACGCCGTGGGCGGGCATGAGCTCGTTGTCGAGACCGATGTTGAGGGTCGGGAACCCGAGCTTGCGGCCCATTCGCTCCCCACTGTACACATTTCCGTCGACGTAGAGCGGCCGGCCGAGGAGCCGTCCAGCCTCCTCCACATGCCCGTGCGCGACCTCCCGGCGCACCCGCGTCGACGAGATCACCGACCCTCCTTCGACCACCGGGTCGACTCCGATCACGGCAAAACCGAGGCAGGAGCCCATCACCGAGAGGAAGGCCAGGTCACCGGCGCGCTCGGCGCCGAAACGGAAGTTGGCGCCGAGCCGGACCTCCACCGGCGCCAAGCGGCGAAACAAAAACTCGCGGGCGAACTCCTCCGCCGGCGTCGCGGCGAAGCGGCGGTCGAAGCCGATCTCGACCAGAGTATCGAGCCCGCACCGCGCCAGAAGTTGCGCGCGCTGCACCGGCGTACACAACAGCTTGAGCCCGGTACCCGGCCGCAGGACTTTCTCCGGGTGAGGATTGAAGGTCAGCGCCACCGCCGGCACGCCGAGCTCGCGGGCGCGCGCGATGGCGCCCGCAAGCAGCGCCTGGTGGCCAAGGTGCACGCCGTCGAAGTTTCCGATCGTGACCACACCGTCGCGCGGCAGGTCCGATGAGGGCGTGGGATCGTGGAGAATCTCCATCACGTTACCCGGCGCTGGCGAGTGGCTGGGGGGGCACAGCGAGGGAAGGCAGAAGACCGCCGGGGCGCTCGGGAGAGGCGTGCACGACGCGGGCGATCGGCCCCACCAGGTCGAAGGCGTAGGTCTTTTCGATGCACACCTCGACGATGTCTCCCGGCCTTCCGGTCCCGGCCGAGAACAGCACCCTGCCGTTGACCTCTGGCGCCTGCCGCGCCAGCCGGCCGGCCAGCAGCAGCTCCGACTCCGCGCTCGCGCCCTCGACGATCGCCGGCAGCGTCTGGCCCTTGAGCTT
>JAZDGE010000307.1:0-4652 GCA_043807175.1 Acidobacteriota bacterium | reverse complement strand
ATGCTCTCCCGGCGCACGACTCGGGTGGTCCAGCCGGGCCGCTCGCGCGCAATCGAGAACCATGCGGCCTGGGCGCCCGGAGTGATGCCGTCCGCGACCACACGGGACTGCTCAAAGCTGATGCTGGGTTTGCCGGCGGCTGAGATTCCCGCCACGACGAGTGCAAGCACCGACAAAAGGGCAACACGCATGAAAACCTCCACATGGTTCCAGGCGCTACAGCTCCGTACGGCTCGAGACGACTACGAGCGCGGACACTACCGCCTCTGCCCGGCGGTTGTCAAGACCCCTCGCACTCGCGCAGCCGTGGCAGATCGCGTTCAAGGCCGGCGACCGAGGCAGCAAGACCCAGTCGCGGGTTTGGTTCCGGCCGCGCAGGGCGAATGGATGTCGTCCACCAGGGATTCGAGAGACTCCTCTCAGGCCATCGCCGACGAGCCACGACCCGACGATCACGAACCACGATCCACGAACCACCGCCTTTGCAGTAGACTTGGCGGCCGTGGCGACTGCCACTGGAGGTCCCCGATGACCGACTTCGCCCTCGCTGCGCAGGATCGCCAGCGACTGCTCGAGCGTTTCCTGCGCTATGTGCAGATCGACACCCAGTCCGACGAGAACTCCTCGACGAGCCCGTCGACCGAGAAGCAGAAGGACCTGGCAAGGCTGCTGGTCGGGGAGCTCGAGGAGCTGGGCTGCGCCGACGCCGCCATGGACGAGTGGGGCTATGTGTTCGCCACCGTTCCTGGCAACTTGCCGGCCTCGCACCCCGCGGCAGGGAAGGCGCCGGTGATCGGGCTGATCGCTCATCTCGACACCTATTTCGGCACCGCCGGCGGCGGCGTCAAGCCACAGGTGCTCGCGCACTACGAGGGCGGCGACATCGAGCTGCCGGGCGACCCAACCAAGACGATTCGCTTCGCCGCCGCGCCCAACCTCGAGAAGTGCCTCGGGCATACCCTGATCACCAGCGACGGCACGACCCTGCTGGGGGCCGACGACAAGGCGGGGATCGCCGAGATCATGACCGTGGTGGACTGGCTGCAGCACCATCCCGAGACCGCCCATGGCGCCGTCCGCATCGCCTTCACCACCGACGAGGAGGTGGGCCGGGGCACTGAGCACTTCGATGTCGCGGCCTTTGCCGCCAACGTCGCCTACACGCTCGACGGCTCGGACCTCGGCGAGGTCGAGGACGAGACGTTCTGCGCCGACTCGGCGCTGGTCACGATCGTGGGTCTGGATGTCCACCCGGGCTATGCAAAGGACAAGATGGTCAACGCGGTGCGCGCGGCGGCGGCGTTGATCGAGGGCCTTCCGGCCGGCTTTTTGCCCGAGACCACCGAGGACCGGCAGTCGTATCTCCACCCCTACGATATTCGCGGGGATGTCTCCAAGATCGAGATCAAGCTGCTGGTTCGGGCCTTCACGGTGGCGGAGCTCGCCGAGCGCGAGGACTCGCTGCGCGCCGTCATTGCCGCGGTAAAGAAGAGGTTTCCAGGCGCGGAGCTCAAGGTGGAGATCAAGGAATCCTACCGGAACATGGGGATGAAGATCGCCGAGGACCCCAGGGTGCTGGAGTACGCGTTCGAGGCGGTACGGCGAGCGGGGGTGGTGCCGGGGCGAAAGGCGATTCGCGGCGGCACCGATGGCGCCCGGCTGTCGTTCATGGGGCTGCTGACCCCCAACATCTGGGCCGGCGGGCAGAGCTTCCACTCGGTCCAGGAGTGGGTCTCGCTGGAGTGGATGGCCAAGGCGGTGGAGACGACGCTCCACCTGCTCGAGGTCTGGGTGGAGCGGACGCAGCCCAGCGACTAGCTCGCTTCGCTCGCAGTAGGGGCTCGGGTCTCGGGGTTGAGGAAATGGCTGCGCATGGCTTGGTGCGCCGCTCCTGAATGAGACCTGCGAGTCACCGGGACGCGATCGGCGAAACGGCCCACCCACACCCTCTCGACCGGCCCATGGACCTCCTCATGCTCCGGTTCTCAGACTGCTCCCTCCCGGACCCCTAACCCCGAATCCCTAACCCCTCTTCCATCAAGTTGTTGTGCGATTTGCGGACCGTTAGGCATGGGGGGCCGAGCGGCCTACTGGCCAGGTCGGGGCGCAGGGGCGAGCGCGTGCCGGATGAAGCTCACAAATCCCTCCTGCACAAGCGGCTCCCAGGTTTCCTGGGTGAGCCGGGCGCCCACGAAGCCGCCGAGGAGCTGGCACACCCAGGCGCTGCGAAGCTCGCTCGCGGGCCAGGACTCGTTGGCCAGGGCTTTCTCTTGCAGGTGCTGAAAGTACACGCCCATACGCTGCGTGTACTCCTGAAGGAAGGCGTTGGCGGCGTCGGTCAGCTCGCCCGAATGGCTGGTCACGGCAGCCAGCAGGAGCTCGAGCAGGATCCCCCGGCGGGCGGCGAAGCGCTGGACATGCCGCTCGAGCTGGGGCGCCGCGCCGGAGCGCGCCGCCAGCTCGGGGACAAGCTCGACGATCATCGCCGCGAGGAGCTGCTCGGTCAGTTGCCGCAGGGCCGCGGCCACGATCGCGTCCTTGCCCGGAAAGTACCGGTAGAGCGCCGCTTCGGTGAAGCCGAGGCAGCGCGCCAGAGCCGCGGTGGTGACCTGGACGAGACCCCGGCTCTCGAGCATCTCGAGCATCGTATCGATGATCTGATGGCTGCGTAAGTTCTCCTGACTCATATGCACTAACTTAGGCTCATGTGAAGAAAATTGCAAGCTGTCAAGGCCAGCTCTGGTATCCGGGCGTCAGGCTTGCCCTGAGCCTCCTCGGGCATCGTCATCGCGGCGGAGGCCCAGCTCGAGGGCAAGGTCTCGCGCCCAGCCTGCGCTTGGGAACGCCGGCAGCGCGAAGAAACGGATCATCTGGGGGAAAGGAGGTCCGGCAGAGTGACCTCGTCGCGGTCAAGCGCCTTGAGTACCTGCATCACCTCCTGCGCGTCGGCGATGCTGGTGGTCGCATCGGCCATCGCGCCCTCGATGAGCAGGCGGGCTGCCTGCAGGCTCTCGGGGGAGTCGGGCGCGGCGGCGATGACCTCGCGACAGAGCTCGAAGCGGGCGCCGCGCGGGGCGGGACCACGCCGCAGGCGCGAAACCATCGCACGGGCGCGGCGGAGCTCCTCGGCAGTCACTCCTCGAGTGTATCATCGCGGTCCGTGTTCGCCCTTGTAGCCATCCCTGCGGCATACCCGGGAGCGCTCGCGTACGCCATTCCTGCAGCTCTCGACGCCCTGGTCGTGCCCGGAGTGCGCGTGCGCGTGCGGCTACGCGGCGCCGCCCGCATTGCCCTGGTGGTCGCGCTCTCGGCCGAGGCAGATTGCGCTCCGGAGAAGGTCCTGCCGGTGGAGGAGGTGCTCGACCCCGAGCCGCTCGTGCCCGAGCATATTCTCGAGCTCGTACGCTTTGCCGCGGATTACTATGCCGCGCCGATCGGCTCGGTGGTCCGGAGCGTGATCCCGGCGCCGCTGCTGCGCATTCCGCCGCCGCTGGTGGAGCTCGGCCCGCAGGCGGTGGAGCGCCTGCAAGGCGCGAGCGAGGACGAGCGGAGGCTAATCGAGCGGCTGCTCGTGGCGAGGCGCATCACGGTGGCGCGGCTGCAGGCGGAGGGCTGGGATCCCATTCGTTTGAGACATCTTCTCAATACGCTCGAATCCCGACACGCTCTCCGGGTCATTGAACGGCAGCCGGCGCGGCATGCTGGGGGAACCGTCACGGCCGTGATACTCGCCGATCTGGCACCGGGAGAACGGGAGAAACGGGTCGGCGCCGCGCCGGCGCAGCGGCGGGTGGTGGCGTACATCGAGGAGCTTGGCCGGCCGATACTTGAAGGTGAGTTGCGCACCGCCTGCGACTGCTCTCCCGGCGTGCTTGGAGAGCTGGTGGCAAAGGGCGTGCTGCAGCGCTTTCCCCAGTCCCGGCCGGGGGCCGGACGGCGCTGGGAGCTGGCCCCGCCGCCGGCGCCGCCAGTGCTCTCGGACGAGCAGCAAGCCGCGCTCGAGGGCCTGCTTCACTCGATTGGCGCCGGTAGTTTTCGCGCGGTTCTCCTGCTCGGCGTGACCGGTTCCGGCAAGACCGAGGTCTATCTGAGGCTCGCCGCCGAGGCGATCAGGCAGCGCCGACAGGCGCTCATCCTGGTCCCCGAGATCGCCCTCACGCCGGCGCTTGCGGGCCAGCTCGCGGCGCGCTTCGGCGAGCGGGTTGCCATCCTCCACTCCGCGCTGGCGGAAGGCGAGCGCTTCGCCGCCTGGGAGCGGGCGCGGCGCGGCGAGGTCGATGTGCTGGCCGGCCCCCGCTCGGCGTTGTGGGGGCCGCTGCCGGCGCTCGGCCTGGTGGTGGTGGATGAGGAACAGGACTCGTCCTACAAGCAGGAAGAGGAGCCCCGCTACCATGCCCGCGACCTTGCCCTGGTGCTGGGACAGCGGCTCGCCATTCCCGTCGTCCTGACCTCCGCGACCCCCTCGCTGGAATCGCTCTGGCTGGTGCAGCAGGGCCGCCTCGAGCTCGTCGAGCTTCGCGAGCGGGTCGCCGGGGGCGCGCTGCCATCCGTCGAGCTCGTCGACCTGCGCGCCGAGCCTCCCGAGCCAGGCGAGCATGGACAACGGTTCTTCTCGCGCCGGCTGCGAGCGTTGCTCGCCACCACCGTCGAGG
>JAZDGE010000306.1:0-10204 GCA_043807175.1 Acidobacteriota bacterium | reverse complement strand
GGTTTGCAGGCCGAGGTGGAGGGTCTGCGGGACGTCCGGGTGACGCAGGCGGAAGGCGGGCTCGCGCAGTTGCAGGCGGCGTTGGAGTCACTGCAGGGCGAGGTCGAGGCGCTTCGTGACCGGCGGGTGGCCGGCGCCGAGGGCGACCTCAAGAAGATCGCCAAGGCGCTGTCCCGGCTGCAGGGCGAGATCGAGGGCCTGCGCGACATCCGGTTCGTCAGCGCGGAAGCGGACCTTGCCCGGGTGGCGGGAGCGCTTGCCACGCTGCAGGGAGAGCTGGAGTCGGTACGGGACGGGCGGCTGCCGCAGGCGGAGGGGGACGTTGGGCGGATCGGAGCGGCGCTTGCGGGCCTGCAGGGCGAGCTTGAAGGGCTGCGAGACCGGCGGTTTGTGAGCGTGGAGGCGGACCTCAAGCGGCTCGCCGGCGCACTTGCCACGCTGCAGGGCGAGCTGGAGGGCATGCGCGACGGCCGGTTGCCGCAGGCCGAGGGAGCGCTGGCTGGCGTGCAGGCGGGGATCGCGGCGCTGCAGGGCGAGGTGGAGGTGATTCGCGACGCCCGGCTGGCGCAGGCGGAGGGGGACGTCGGGCGGCTCGCGGCGGCGCTTGAAGGCCTGCAGGGCGAGCTGGAGGGGCTGCGAGACGGGCGCTTCGTCAGCACTGAGGCGGACCTCAAGCGGGTGGCCGGCGCTCTTGCCACGCTCCAGGGCGAGCTGGAGTCGGTTCGGGACGTCCGGGTGGTTCAGACGGAAGACGGGCTCGGGCGGCTGCAAGCGGCATTGGGGACGTTGCAGAGCGAGCTGGAAGGCATGCGCGACGGGCGGCTGCCGCAGGCCGAAGGGGCGCTGGCTGGCGTGCAGGAGGGAATCGCGGCGTTGCAGGGCGAGCTCGAGGGCTTGCGCGACCATCGTGTTGCGGGCGCCGAGGGAGACCTGGCGCGGCTTTCGGGCACTCTGGGCGTGCTGCAGAGGGAGCTGGAAGGCGTGCGCGACGGGCGCCTGCCGCGTACCGAGAGTGATCTCGCCCGGGTGCAGGAAGCGCTCTCGGGTGTGCAGCGTCTCGCCGCGGAGGTGAGGGACCAACGTCTGCCGGCGGTAGCCGCTCGCGCCGATGCGCTCCTCGAGCTCCTTCACGAGGAGGTCACTGCGCTGTCCGGCTTCGTCGAGCGTCTGGCGGCAAAGGAGCCGCTGCGCGTCGAGGTCGTGCCCCGAATCGAGGTCGCGATTCCGGAGGCGATTCGCCGGGCCTCGCTCAGGTTCAGTGCGACGATGCGAGGCGAATCGAGGGAGATCACAGGCCGCGTGAGCGAGTACCTCGATCTCTTGCGCGAGCAAGGGCCGGTGCTTGATCTCGGCTGTGGGCGCGGCGAGCTGCTCGCGGTGCTCCGTGATGCAGGCATCGTGGCGCGAGGGGTGGACTCCGACCCCGCGATGATCGCCGCCTGCCGGCGTCGCGGGCTGGAAGCCATGAAGGGCGACGTCCTCGCCCTGCTCGCCATGAGCCCCGCCGGCAGCCTCGGAGCGGTGGTGGCGATACACCTCGTCGAGCATCTCGCTGCGGCTTCCTGGATGGGTCTCATCGAGTCCGCCGCGCACGCGCTGCGTCCGGGCGGCGTCCTGATCGTCGAATCACCCAACCCGGAAACCCTGCGAGTGGGAGGCGGACTGTTCTGGCTCGACCCCACGCACCACGCCCCGGTGCACCCGCAGGCGGTGGCGCTGGCGGCCGAGGCGGTCGGGCTGGAAGTGGTCGAGACGCGCTTCATGCGGCCCTTCCCCGCCGAGCAGGCGCTCGCGCGGCCTGGTCAGGGTGACGAGCTGCACGAGCTTGCCACCCGCCTCGACTCGTGGCTCTCTGGTCCGCGCGACTTCGTGCTCATCGCCCGCAAGCCGGGCGGCGGCGAGCCCGGCGCCCGCAAGGCCACGACCAGGCGCGCGGTGAAGAAGTAGCGAGGCTTCGCCTCAGCGAAGCCTCGCAGGCGACAGGCGACAGGCGACAGTTTCCCCCACACCCCACCCAGCAAACCCAGCCCCCCGTCCCCCACCCACTCGCCTGGGGGATTCGCTCCGGCGTCGGCGGGGTTATCTGGTCGCTGACTTGTTGGCGGCGATGGCGGCCTGGAAGGGCATGAAGATCTCCCGCAGGGCGAGCAACAGGCGGGCAAAATCATGCTCCTTCAGGTACTCGTGCAGCTCCACCCGGGGGGCGCCCGCCGCTCGCCGCTGTGCGCCGGAGCGGATGACCTCGTAGAAGTCCGACAGTGGCCGGAGGTTCAAGTGAGTGAAGCGGGAAGCGTACCAGCGCGACTCACGTACCTGCTCCCAGACCGGGACATGCACCGTCTCGGCCTCGCTCCAGATGGCTTCCGCGACGGCGGTGACCTCGAGGAAGAGAGCGGCCATGATCTCGCCGTCATTCTCACGTGCCAGCGCGCTGTCAAGCAGAAAGACGGGCGTGGCCGGGGGCTGTTGGACCGGTGGTTGGGGCCGGGGAAGGGCCGCCTCGGGAAGTGCCGGAGGCTCATGAACGGCGGCCGGGACGGCCGGGACCGGCGCCGCACTCAGGACCAACGGCGGAGCATCTTCGACTGCCGCGTCGAGCTCCGGGCCGGCGCCATCTGGGAGCCGCTGACCGAACTGAGTGAGGAGCTCGATTTCTCGCTCGCCCACCGGGCGCGCGTAGGCCAGCCTTTCGAGGATGGTGTCAAGCTCGAGGAAGCGCGCGCGGAGCATGCCGGGATCCGGAGTCAGCCGGGCGCAGGCCTCGAGCAGGAGCGGGTTGGCGGCAATCACCTCGTGCATGTCGGCAAAGCCAGCGAAGGCCAGCAGATCTGCGGCCAAGTCAGCGTTCCAGGTGAACCCCGCCTCGCGCTCGCGCCGTTGTTCCAGGCGAACGTGGGTGGGCGCTGGCAGGGCGGAGCCTTCCCACTCGGCGCCGGCGCCCCGCCGGAGCTCGTCGCGGAGCCACGCTCGGGCCGTGTTGAGGGTCTCCACCAGTAGCCGATAGGCCTCGAGATTGGGTGCGGTCTGGCTGAGGTTAGGCACCGGCTAGTTCCACGGCGTCGTCGAGCGCAGGGCGGCGAACGGCCGCAAGAACTTCTCCCGCCGCTCGAGCTCGCGCACCGCGACGAGCAGGAGCCTGCCCCGCGTCAGGGGATCGACGACGTTGAGGAATCCCTGCTGCTGCTCGGCGGTGAAGCCGATGTCGGCGGTGATCCGCCAGGTAAGCGCGGAGAGTGCCTGGCGCGAAGCCGGAACGCCGGTGCGGCCAAGCGACCGCTGCAGCCTCGAGTAGCGCGCCCGCAGGAGCGTGGCAAGCTGCTCGGCGCGAGCCGCCTCTGGCGTCGAATCCGGATAGCGATGGGCGCGGACCAGCAGAGTCTTCTCCGAGACCAGCGACAGCAGGCGGCACCGCGCGAGGCCGCGAAGCGTGGCCTCGCCGCCCTCGCCCACCGACAGCCTCGCGGTCACGGCAATCTCGTGGACGGATTCGCCGTCCACCAGCGACGCGACCACCGCGTTCCCGAAACGCTGTGCCTTGGCGAGCAGGGCTCGCGACCAGACTTGAGCCGGCGCGAAGGAGATGCTCTCGCCCGGCAGGAGGACACGCTCCTCAAGGGGGTAGAGGGGAAGCACGAACGGCGCGGCCATTGCGCTCCTAGTATACCCTCTGCGCGCGCACCGTGTGCGGCCAGGCTACTTCCCCGAGATGACCTGACCGCTGACACCCATGGCGAACTCCTCGCTCCGGCGCAGAGCGGCCATCGTGCCGCCGGCCAGCAGCACGACCAGGCCCGCCCAGAGCAAGATAATCAGCGGCTTCACGGTGAGGTCGGCCGAGAACTTCGGGCGGTCGCCGGGATCCGGCGGCGCCTGTGGGTCGAAGACCACGACCTCGGCGGTCTTGGCGGTGGCGTCCATCCGCGCCAGCCGCAGCCGGACTCCCTCGAGGCCCGGTACCGCGGCGTCCTCGAAACGTTCGCCAGCGCCGTCGCTGCGGTAGACGGCGGTGATCTGCTGCTTGCTCGTGGCGCCGCTTGGGCTCGCCTTGAAGGTCGCGCCGATGAAGATCTTTCCGGCCTCGGGCTCGAACTCGGAGAGATCAAAGTCGGTAAATGTGAGCGCCACCGTGCGATAGGTCAAGGTCTCGCCTTTGTGCAGGCTGGCCCGCTTGGCGATATTCTCGCCGACCCCGTCGAGTTGGAGGCGTACGCGCCCTGCCGAGGCATTCACGCCGGCGAGCTGGAGCGAGGCGCCCTTGACGCCCGGGATGGCGAGCGGCTCTGCCTTGAAGGTGTCTTCAGCGGCAGCCAGGATGGGAGTCAGCCGGTGCGTCTCGCCGCCGCGGTGCAGGAGCACGCGCGCGCCAATCGCGATCCGCGCTCCCTCGCCGTGGGCGGTTGTCATGTCGAAGCCTTCAAAGGTGACCTGCAGATCCCCCGCGGTGGCACTCTCACCCTTGCCAAGGTCGAGCACGAGCCCGGGCTCGGCCTCGCGGCCGGGTTCGAACTCGATCGGGGCGATGTAGACGTCGTGGGTGAGGCTGGACTTGACGTCAGGGTTGGCAACGAGCTGATTCGACTTCTCGTTGCGGAACATCCGGGGTCGGGCCAGGAAGGTGTGGCCCGCCGCGTCCTTGATCTCGACCAGCATCGCGTCCCGTGCCCGCGGGTTGGGCTTCTCGACCCCCTTGAAGGTGAGGGTGTAGCCGAGCGCCTGCCGGCTCTCGCCCAGCGGCAGGACCACCTTCTCGGTGCGGTCATAGGCCGACGAGGTGATGATTCCGGCGAGCATGAGGCCGAGGCCGACATGGGCAAGGTAGCCGCCCGCCGCGCTCAGACGCTTACGGCGGATCTCGTCGGCGGTCCTGAGCGCGTTGGAGAAGAAGGCGAAAAGCGAAAACATGAGGAAAACGAGATAGAGCGTGCCGCGCGCTCCGAGGGCTATGCCAGCCACGGTGCAGGCAATGGCCAGGCCAAGCGCGATTGCGGTTCGCTGGCGGAATTCGCTGTGCGCGCCGCGCCAGCCAAGGTAGGGCACAATGCCGAGGAATAGCGCGAGGAGAATACCGATCGGCAGCATGACCTGGTTGTAGAACGCCGGGCTTACCTGGGAAGGCTGGCTGGCAAGGCGCGTAATGAGAGGTGCTGAGGTGCCTAGCAGCACCATTGCGGCCGCGCCCAGGAGGGCCGCGATCGTGAGCACGAGAAAGACCGTCCGGGAGAGGAAGGGCTCGTCGCCGGGCTGGGCGGGGATTTCGCGCCAGCGCCACAACAGAGCGCCAAAGCCGGCGAGTGAAAACACCCCGAGGTTGGCCACCAGCCAGCCGGTGATCCCGAGATCCACGAACGAGTGGACCGAGAAGTCAGCCAGCACGCCGGAGCGGGTGAGGAAGGTCGCGTAGACCACCAGGACGTAGCCGAGAATCGCGAGGGCGAAGTTGAGCTTTCGGAACCGCCCGCGCGCGCGTTGCAGCAGCATGCCGTGTACCAGCGCGGCCGAGGCGATCCAGGGAACAAGAGACGAGTTCTCAACTGGATCCCAGCCCCAGTAGCCGCCCCAGCCGAGTGTGACATAGGCCCAGTAACCACCAAGCAGGATCGCGCAGCCGAGGGTGACGACGGTCGCCAGCGCCCAGGGCAGGCAGGCCCCCACCCACTCGTCGTAGCGCCGCCCCCAGAGGGCGGCGATGGCGAAGGCGAAGGGGACTGCGGTGGCGGCGTAACCGACGAACATGATCGGGGGATGAATGGTCATCCAGGGGTTCTGAAGGAGCGGGTTGAGCCCTTGGCCGTCGAACGGCGCCTGCCCGGCGCCTGCGCCCTCGAGAAAACGAAACGGCGACTGCTTGACGAGGATCGCGAGCAGCGAGAGCAGCGTGAGGTTGTAGACGATCAGCGTGCGATCCTCGTAGTGGCGCGCATAGCGAATCAGTGGCAGGCCGATCAGCATGCCACAGGCGAGCCAGAGAAGGAACGACCCCTCCTGGCCGGCCCAAAAAGTAGAGATCAGGTAGCCGAGCGGAAGCGCGCGATCCGAGTACGAGAACACGTAGTGAACGCGGAAATCGTGGCTGAGGATGAGATAGATGAGAATGGCGCAGCCAAGCAGGACGGCGAAGGTGGCGAGCGAAAAGAACCCTCGGGCTTGGCTTCGCGCGCCCTCCTTGCCACGCAGGCTCTGCACGTAGAAAAGGGTCGAAGCTGCGAGGGCGGCAAGCGCCACCCACAGCGTGATCACGCCTGGCAAAAACATATCCCCCCCAAGACCTCACCGGCGGCGCGAGCCGCACGAGTCCTTCACGAGGAGCTGGAGGAGTACTCCTTCTCCTCGACTCCCTGGTACTTCGACGGGCACTTCACGAGCAGCTTCTCGGCCTCGAGCACCCCGTCGCGAAAGCGGCCGATGGCGACCACCTGGGTCGCCTCGTTGAAGTTGCCTGGCTTCGGCCCCTTGTAGGCGATCCTCAGGGTGTCGCCGTGATCGTCGACCAAGGTGAAGAGGAGGCGAGAAGAGGCTTCGTCGAAGTGATCGGACTCCTGGATCAGCGCCCCCGCCACCTGAACCGCCTCGCTGGCCTCACGCGCATGCGCAAAGCTCACGTAGGGCGTGAGATTCGATCTGAAGGCGCCGGCGCCATACGCCACAAAGCCACCGATGACTGCTACGCCCGAAAGCGCCCACAGCGTCCGCCGATTCATTCCTCGTCCTCCATCCGGCGGACCCGGCGATCCAGCGCCAGGCAGTACGCAAACAGCCCGACCCAGATGATGGCGGTCACCGCCGCGACCCAGAACAAGCTTTCTGGCGCAGGCATTCCTCAATCCTCCTGGCGGCGTTGGCGAGCCAGGCGCACTCGCGCGAGCCGCACGTCGAGAGTGTACAGCCAGACAAAGAGACCGGTGAACCCCACTAACGCCGCCATCAAGACCTGGAGCATGCGCGACTCCATCCCCAGCGAGCCGCGCGTGTTGATGATCGTGTCCGGGTGCAGCGACCAGTAGATTCGCGGTACCACGAAGACCAGAAATGGCATCGTCACGAAGGCGAGCACGGCGTAGGCGGCGGAAAGGCTGGCTCGCCGCTCGTCGTCGGGGATCGCCTCGCGCAGAGCAAAATAGGCGGCGTAGACGAGCAGCAGAATGGCGATCGAGATCTCGCGCGGGTCCCAGTTCCAAAACGAATTCCACATCACCTTCGCGAACACCGACCCGGTGACGGTCGCGAGCACGGAGAACACCAGCCCCAATCGGGCCGCGGCCGCCGCCCGGGCATCGTCGAGCAGGTCACGGGTACGCAGGTAGCGCAGCGACGCGACCAGATTCACACAGAAGGCGAGCACGGCCACCCAGGCCTGGGGCACGTGGAAAAACACGATTCGCGCCGACTCGCCCTTGAAGCCGCGCGCGGCCGGCGCCCAGTAGAACGCTGCCCAGATGACTAGCACCATGAAGCCGCCCAGCAGCCAGAACCAAATCCTGGACTTAGCTCGCGTCGCTCGCAATTGGGGTTGGGGGCTAGGGGGTGGGGGTTCGGGCAGGGCGGCGCCGCTCTTTATACGTGGCGCATGCCTGAGCGCCGCGGGCGGCCTTGCGGAACTGCAGTCGCGCGGTGAGTTGGGCACCGTCTCGATGCTCGACCCCTCGAAGGTCGCACCTCGGTGTTGAGCTGTTTCTCCCCAACCCCAAAACCCTAACGCCAATCCCCGCCGTTGTTTGTGCAATTTCCGAGACGTCTTATTACTCATGCCACACCACCGGGAAAAGGAGTATTGAAGCGATCAGTTGAGCGCCGGCCAGAGAGACGATCGCCCTCACCGCGGGAAAAACTGCGGCCAGCGCCTCGCTGCCGGCGGCGGCGCGGGTACCCTGGATGAGGACCACAAGCAAGGGTAGCACCAGCGGGACCGTGAGGACGGCAAACAGCGTCCCGGAGCCCGAGGCCCGCGAGATAATCGCGGCCACGATCGTGGCGGCAGTCGCCATCGCCACCGAGCCGGTTGCCAGCACCGCGAGCAGGCCCGCCACGCCGGCGATCTCGTAGCCCATCAGGGCGCAGTAAAGGGGGACAATGAGGGTCTCGAGGAAGACCAGCAGGATGAGGTTGAAGAGCAGCTTCCCGGCAAACACCGCGGCCGGTCGTCCGGCCAGCCGCAGGGTCTTGGCAGTGTGAGCGTCCTCCTCCTTTACGAACACGCGCGGGAGGCCGGAAAGCGCGGCGAAAAACAGGATGATCCAGAGCAGGGCGGCGAGCAGGTGGGGGCGGTCGTCGGCATGGATGCGGTAAGGCCCGATCTGGTAGGCGACCGCCACCAGCGTGGTGAGTGCGAACAGCATGACCGCGTTCATAGCGACCCGGCTGCGCAACTCCGAGCGCAGCTCCTTGGCGAGGACCGCCGCAGCCTCAGAGAACAAGCTCGATCTTCGCATCGCCCCACGCCATCTCGCGCGGATCGTTGGTCGCCACCGCCAGCGCGGCGCGCCCGCGGAAATCGGCGACAAGCTCGGCAACCGCCGCGTGCCCGGCAGCGTCCAGGTTGGAAGAAGGCTCATCCAGCAGCAGCACCTCGGGTTCGTGAATCACCGCCTGGGCGAGCTTGACGCGCTGCTTCATGCCGGAGGAGTAGGTGGCCACCGGGCGGGTCTGGTCGCGCCGCGAGAGGCCCAGCCGTTCCAGCAGGCCGGAGAGCCTCCCGGTTTCTGCCGGCACGCCGCGCACGCGGGCGAAGAAGTGCAGGTTCTCTATGGCCGAGAGCTCCTCGTAGACCGCCATGTCGGGCGCCGCCACCCCCAGGAGTGAGAACCAGCGCGAGCGCGGCACCTTGTCTCCACCGTCCAGAAACGACACCTCGCCGCGTGACGGGCGAACCAGCCCGGCCAGAATGTTGAGGAGGGTCGACTTGCCGGAACCATTCGGCCCCGCGACGATCATCACACGCCCCGGCTCGAGCGTGCCCGAAATCCCGGCGAGGACGCTGAGGCTTCCAAAGCGCTTGCCAAGGCGTGTGAACTCGACACGTATCTCCCCCACGGCCGCGGAGGATAGCATCTTCCCGGCCCCCGCCCACCCAGGCGAAAGGCGAAAGGCGAAAGGCGACAGGGGAAAGAGATCCTGGGTGGGTGGGGGTTCCGTGACGCAAACCGGCCTCTGGCAAGGCTTTTCGTGCGTGTCGCCGTTTCCCCGCCGACAACCGACAACCGACAACCAACAACCGGCCGGGCGGGCGGATCACTCCGTAAAGCACACCAGCTTCGGTTCGGTCATTTCGAGGAGCGAGAACGCCACCCCCTCGCGGCCGAGGCCGGAGCTCTTGATGCCGCCGAAGGGCATCTGGTCGAGCCTGTAGTCAGTGGAGTCGTTGACGATAACCCCGCCGCACTCGAGGTGCTTGATGGCGTAGTGGGCGGCGGCGAGGGAGCGGGTGAAAATTGCGGCGTGCAGGCCGTAGTCGACCGAGTTGCCAAGCTTGACCGCCTGCTCGAGCGTGTCGAAGGGCCACAGCGACACGACCGGGCCGAACACCTCGTTGCACCCCAGCTCCATCTCCATGGTGACGCCAGTGAGCACGGTGGGTGGGATCACGGTGCCGATCGTGCCACCCCGGGTCCCGCCGCAGTGAACCGTGGCGCCGCCTCGCCGCGCCTCCTCGACCCAGCGCTCGATCCGCCTCGCCTCGCCTTCGGTGATCACCGGACCCATGTCGCAGTCCTCCTCGAGCTTGGGGCCGACCTTGTAGGCTCGCGACTGAGCCACGAAGGCCTCGAGGTAACGATCGAAGATCTGGCGCTCTACGTAGACGCGCTGCACCCCGATGCAGTTCTGTCCGGCGGCCCAGAAAGCGCCCGAAACCGTGTCGGCCACCGCCCGATCGAAGTCGGCGTCGGCCATCACGATGACCGGCGAGTTGGAGCCGAGCTCCATGCCGATCTTCTTGAGGCCAGCCTTCTTGGTGATCGCGAGACCGGCCTCGACGCCGCCGGTGAACGAGATCATTCGCACCCGCCGATCGGCCACGAGCGGATCGCCGATCTCGTGGCCGGGACCCGTGATCACGTTGAGCACGCCTTGCGGCAGGCCGGCCTGGTGAAAAGCTCGCGCCAGGCGGATGGCCGACAGCGGCGTGACCGTGGCGGGCTTGAGCACCACGGTGTTGCCGGCGGCAATCGCCGGTCCGAGCTTGTGCGCCACCAGGTTCAAGGGGTCGTTG
>JAZDGE010000305.1:0-14763 GCA_043807175.1 Acidobacteriota bacterium | reverse complement strand
GAGAGTGCGTCAGATCGGGCCGCACGTAGCGAGGAGCGACGCAGGCGTACTTGAACAGTACGTCGAGGAGCGACGAGCGAGTACGGCCCGAGATGGCGTGCTATCGGCGCTTGCAGTAGGACAAGCGGTGAGAAATGCGGGTTAAGGCGAAGCCTCCCCAGCCATCTCGGCCCCGATAAAAGTGAGATGACGTCTCAGTGCTTGGGCTAGGGCTCGGCCGCGTAGCGCGCGAGGACGTCCTCGACCGGTCCGTCGGCGACGAGCCGGCCGCCGGCCAGCCACAGGCAGCGATCGCAGTTCTTCCTGATCACCTCCTCGCTGTGGGAGACGAGCACGGTGGCGGTGGCCTGGGCCTTGAGCTCGGCGAGGCGATCCTCGGAGCGGCGCAGGAAGCCAGCATCACCGACGGCGAAGATCTCGTCGAGCAGGAGGATGTCCGGGATCCAGGCGGTCGCGATCGCGAACCCGAGCCGGGCCATCATGCCTGACGAGTAGGAGCGGATCGGCGAGTGGACAAACTCACCAAGCTCGCTGAAGGCGATGATCTTCTCGACCTCGGCGTCGATCTCACGCCGGCGGTGGCCGAGCAGCAGCGCGTTCAGGTAGATGTTCTCGACGCCGGTGAGCTCGTGGTCGAAGCCGGTGCCGAGCTCCAGGATCGGCGCGACCCTCCCGCGCACGATGACTCGTCCCCTGGTCGCCTTGAGAACGCCGGCAATCACGCTCAAGAGCGTGCTCTTGCCCGCCCCGTTCTTGCCCACCACGCCGACCCGCTCGCCCGCCCTGATGGTGAGCGAGAGCTCCTTGAGCGCCCACAGCGCCTCGTAGGTGAGTGACCCCTTCAACCAGGCGATCGCGAACGCCTTGATCGAGCCGATGCGCTGCTTGGCAAGCCGGTAGCAGAGCGAGACCTCGTCGAGGCGGATCACGGTCTGGCGGTCGCTCATAGATAGAAGGCTATGCGATCGCTGCTGCGGCGGAAGAAGGCCCAGCCGATCCCCAACATCACGAGCGCGATCCCGCCCGCGAGCAGCAGCGTGGCCGCCGAGGGCAGCTTCCCGTCGAAGATTGGGGCGCGGAAGACCTCCAGGATCGGACAAATCGGGTTGATGCGGACGATCCAGGCATGGCGCTCGGGCACGATGGCGAGCGGGAAGATGACCGGGGTGAGGAACATCAGCATCATCAGCGCGACGCCAACCATCTCGATAACGTCATGAAAAAACGCCGCCAGCGGCGCCAGCAGCAGCCCGGCGCCTAGCACGAAGGTGGTGGCGATGACGATGCTCACGGGCAGGAACAGGAGAGCGAGACGCAACGGGTGGCCGGTCACGATCAGGATCACCAGCAATGGGCCCATCGCCAGCAGCAAGTTGACCACCCCCGAGAGGACCGAGGCGATCGGAAACACCTCCTTTGGCACCGGGACCTTCTTGAGCAGGCGGGCGTTGGTGCGCAGACTCGTCATCGAGGTCACCACGCTCTGCTGCAGGAAGTTCCAGAACAGCACGCCGGAGAGCACGTAGACCGGGTAGTTGGCGACATTGAAGCGAAACAGCGAGCTGAACGCCACTTGCAGCACCATCATCGTGAGCAAGGGCTGGAGCATGGTCGAGAGAAAACCGATCGACGAGCGGCGATAGCGCACCATTAGGTCACGCTGCACGAGGGCAATCACAAGATCTCGCGAGGACAGCAAGCGGTCAAGCCAGAGCATCTCGAGGTGAAGATAGTCTGCTCGCCCGCCTCACTGCAAGCTCTGCCGCCACCGACGCCGGCGCCCCTCCCTGCGCCAGGCGACCGGAAGGCAGTTGCCTGGCGCGGGCGGAGGTCGTAACCTCCCGCCCGAGCCCGAGGGCTTGTAAGGAGGGCCGCATGAGCAGAACCATCCCGTGCCTGGTTGTCGCCGCAATCTCTTTCGTTGCACCCGCGCTGGCCCAGAGCAAGGCGGGCGCGGCCAGGGCCGCCACCCCCGCCGCGCCGGCTGCCGCCGGGATCGCCGCCTATCTCGGTGAGCGCGCGATCAGCGAGGCGGAGCTGGAGGCGAGCCTGAAGTCGAGGTTGCTGCGAATCCGGCAGGAGGCGTACGAGGCCAAGCTCGAAGGCCTCAAGGACCTCGCCTTCGGCCTGCTGCAGGAGCAGGAGGCGGCCTCGCTTGCGATCAGCCGGGACGAGCTGTTCAGGAAGAACGTGACCGACAAGGCGGCGGCGCCGACCGATGCAGAGATCCAGGACATCTTCGCGCGCTTTCGTTCGCGCCTGCCCGGCGACGACGACCAGGCGCGCAAGGAGGTCAGCGAGCGCCTGCGCGAGCGCAACCTGCAACTGCGTGCGAAGGCCTGGCGCGAGGAGCTGCTCGCCGGCGCCAGGCTCAGAATCCTGCTCGAGCCGCCGCGCACCGAGCTGGCGATCGAGCCCGACGACCCCACCATAGGCTCGGCCGTGGCGCCGGTCACCCTGGTCGAGTTCTCCGACTACCAGTGCCCCTACTGCGCGCAGGCCCAGGCCTCACTGCAGCAGTTGCGCGCCGCCTATCCCGACAAGCTGCGCATGGTGTTCAAGCAGTTGCCGCTGCCGATGCACCCGCAGGCGCGTCTTGCCGCCGAGGCGGTGCTGTGCGCCACCGATCAGGGGAAGCTCGCCGAGGCGCGCGAGTGGCTCTTCGGCCACCGCACCAAGTTGTCGCCCGAGGCGATCAAGGGCTGGGCCGCCGAGGCCAAGCTCGACGCCACGGTTTTCAACGCCTGCCTCGACGAGCACCGGCACGCAAAGACGGTCGACGGTGATCTCGCGTACGCGGCCAGTATCGAGGTCAACTCGACGCCGACCTTCTTCATCAACGGCCGCCTGATCTCGGGCGCGCGGCCATTCGAGCAGCTCAAGGAGATCGTCGAGCAGGAGCTGGCCCGCTCCGCCGCGCCTGCCGCCGCCGCGGCCGCCAAGTAGCGGCGGGCTCGACGCGGAGGAGGGGCTTGGAGGCGCTCCCCGGCATTTGGGGGATTGCTTCGTCGTTCCTCGCCAGCGCGAGGAACTCCTCGCAATGACACCTTTTTCGCGTCGTTCTTCCTGTCATTGCGAGGAGCGGCCGAAGGCCGCGACGAAGCCGAAGCCGCGAGCGGCGCGCAGCGCCGCGTGGCGGACCCACCAAGCGCTGAGGACGATCACTGCGGCGGCTGGCGTAGAATCCGCGGGGCCAGCGCGGTCGCGAGCATTCGCGCCGCACCCGCCGAGGAGAGGAGCAAAAACATGCAGCTCAAGCTGATGCTTGCCGCGACGCTGCTGGGCGCTGTGGTGGCGAACGCGGGAGTATTTCCCTACAGGTACGAGAGCCACGTGCTCGACAACGGGCTCAAGGTGATCCTGATCCAGTTGCCGAGCGAAGGGCTGGTGGCCTACTACTCGGTGGTGCGCACCGGCAGCCGGGACGAGGTCGAGCCCGGCCACACCGGATTCGCCCACTTCTTCGAGCACATGATGTTCCGCGGCACCGAGCGATACCCGGGCCCGGTCTACGACCGCATCATGACCTCGCTCGGAATCGACGCCAATGCCTACACCACCGACGACTTCACCTGCTACCACCTCAACCTCGCCGCCGCCGACCTGCCCCGCGTGGTCGAGCTCGAGGCCGACCGGTTCCAGAACCTGTCCTATGCCGAGCGCGAGTTTCAGACCGAGGCGGGCGCGGTCTATGGCGAGTACCGCAAGAGCCGCACCAGCCCCTTCTTCGCCCTCTTCGAGGCGCTCCAGGACACCGCCTTCGACCGCCACACCTACAAGCACACCACGATGGGCTTCGAGAAGGACATCGCCGCGATGCCCGAGATGTTCGCCTACTCGCGCTCCTTCTTCGCCCGCTACTACCGGCCCGAGAACGTGGTGCTGATCATCGCCGGCGACTTCCAGCCGGCGGCGGCGATGGCGCTCATCCGCGACCACTACGCGGGCTGGAAGCCGGGCTACGTGGCGCCTCAGGTTCCGCTCGAGCCGCCGCAGGCGGGCGAGCGCTTCACCGAGGTGAAGTTCGCCGGCCGAAGCCTGCCGATCCTCGCGATGGCGTGGAAGGGCGGCCGGTTCGATCCTGCCCGGCGCGAGACCGCCGCCGCCATGGTCATCGAGGAGCTCGCCTTCGGTGAGACCAGCGAGGTCTACCAGGACCTCGTCCTCGATCGCCAGCTTGTGCAGCGCCTCGGCGCCGAGTTCTCCTTGAACCGCGACCCGGCGCTGTGGGGCCTGTTCGCGACCATCACCAGGGAGGAGGACATCGCCACCGTCAGGAAGACCATCGAGCAGGCGGTAGTCAAGTTGCAGGCCGCGCCGCCGGATGCCGGGCGGCTCGACGACGTGAAGAAGCGTCTTCGCTACCAGCTCCTGATGGGGATGGACACCCCCGACCGGGTCGCCGGCGGCCTCGCCCGCTATGTCGCCCTGACCGGCGGCATCGAGGCCGTGGACCAACTCTTCGAGACCCTCGCCACCCTCCAGCCCGAGGATGTGCAGCGCGCCGCCCAGGGCTACCTCGGCAACGATCGCCGCACCGTGGCCGTGCTGAAGGGAGGCGGGAAATGAAGCAAAATGGTTGTTGGTTGTCGGTTGTCGGTTGCTGGATGGCTCGGTCGATGAGGGGAAGAGCAATCACGGGAGCTGCCGGGATCATGATCACAGTGGTGACGATGAGTGGCTGTGCAAGTGGCGCGCGACAGGCGGCGAGCAGCCCGGTGAACGGGCGCCCGCCGATCGCCGTTCCGGCGGCGGTGACGGCGCCGCAGACCGGACCGGTGCTGTTGGCGGTGCCGGCGGACCCGACGGTGTCGTTCGCCGTCGTATTTGCGACAGGCTCTCAAAATGATCCGGCCGACAAGGCCGGCCTCGCCTGCCTCACCGCCATGCTGATGGCCGAGGGCGCCACCGAGAAGCACGCCTACAACGAGATCCTCCAGCTCCTCTTCCCGATCGCCGCCGGCTACAACTTGCGAGTGGACAAGGAGCAGATCACCTTCACCGGCCGCGTCCACCGCGACAACCTCGACCTCTACGCGTCGCTGCTACTCGACGCGGTGCTGCGCCCGGCCTTCGCCGAGGCGGACTTCGAGCGCATCCGGCAGCGCACCATCGACGGGATCGAGAAGACGCTGCGCTACAGCTCGGACGAGGAGCTCGGCAAGGCCGCGCTGTCGACGGCGGTGTTCGCCGGCACGGCCTACGGACATCTCAACCAGGGCTCGGCCGCCTCCTTGCGGTCGATCACGCTCGCCGATGTGCGCGCCTTCTACCGCGCCAACTTCACCCGCGACAATGTCACTCTCGGCGTTGGCGGCGGCTTCACGCCCGAGCTCGTAACCCGCGTGCAGCAGGCCCTGACCGCGCTGCCGGCCGGCGCGCCCGCCGCACTCGCGCCGCCCCGCCCGTCGCTGCCGCCGGGCCGGAGCGTGCTGATCGTGGAGAAGCCAGGCCCGGCCACCGCGATCAGCTTCGGCTTTCCCCTTCCGGTGCTCCGCGGCGAACGTGAGTTCTACGCCCTGTGGCTGGCCAACTCCTGGCTCGGCGAACACCGCAACTCCTCCTCCCACCTCTACCAGGTGATCCGCGAGATGCGCGGCATGAACTACGGCGACTACTCCTACCTCGAGCACTTCCCCGAGGCCGGTATGCGCACGATGCCGCCGCCGCTGGCGCCGCGCCGCGCCCAGCTCTTCGAGGTGTGGATTCGCCCGGTGCCGAACGCCCAGGCGCACTTCGCCCTGCGCGCGGCGCTGCGCGAGCTCGAAGCCCTGGTCGCCAACGGCCTCACCGAGGAGCAGCTCGAGCTCACCCGCTCGTTCCTCTCCAAGTACTGCCTGCACTTTGCCGAGACCACGCAAATTCGACTCGGCTATGCCCTCGATGACCGCTTCTACGGCATCGCCCCCGAGGGCCACCTCGCCCGCTTCCGCGCGACGATCGCCAACTTGACCCGGGACGAGGTCAATATCGCCATCCGCAAGTACTTGAAGCCGGAAAACCTGGTGATCGCGATGGTGACCGCCGACGGCGGCGCGCTGGTGAGCGCGCTCGCTGGCGAGGCGCCGAGCCCGATCAGCTACGCCACCCCCAAGCCGGCCGAGGTGCTGGCCGAGGACAAGCTGATCGAGGCCTACCCGCTCGGCATCCGGCGCGAGGCGATCCGCATCGTGCCGGTGGATGAGATGTTCGCGAAATGACAGGGCTCCGGGCCCAAGGCTCCGGGCTCCGAAAGACAAAACCGAGGACTCGGGGCCGCGAAGGCATGAGAGAACGGGTTTGAGGGGGCAAGGAGGCTTGAAGATGCGAGGGATTGCGATCGTTCTGGCGGCAGGGTTGGTGGCGTCGACCGGGTTGGCGGCAAAGCAGCCGGCGAAGGTGAAGCCGGCGCCGGCGCGGGATCACGTCGTGTACCAGCCGAAGCACGAGGACCCGGCGCTCAAGGAGATCGACGAGCAACGGGAGGCGGCGGAGGCGGCCGCCGGCGAGGCCACCGACAAGGTCAAGGCGGCGCAAAAGGAGAAGGGCGAGGCGGAAAAGAAGGAGCGCAAGACGCTGCGCTTCGACATGTCAGGCATCGCCAAGCCGGCTTCGCCCGAGGCGTTCAAGCCCGCCTTCCACTTTCCCCCGGTGCGCCAGTACAACACCGGCACCTGCTGGAGCTTCTCCACCACCAGCTTCTATGAGTCGGAGGTGTACCGCCTCACCGGCCAGCAGATCCGCCTCTCGCCGCTGTTCACCGTCTACTGGGAGTACGTCGAGAAGATGCGCCGCTTCGTGCGCGAGCGCGGCGACTCACTGGTTGCCGAGGGGTCGGAATCCAACGCCGTGCCGCGGATCTGGAAGCAGTACGGCGCAGTGCCGCTGGCGGCCTATCCCGGCGTGCTCGCGGCAGATGGGCGCCATGACCACGCCCACCTCATCGAGCAGCTCGGCAACCTCGGCGAGTGGATGAAGGCCCACGACATGTGGGAGGAGGAGCGGGCGATGGGAATGGTCCGCGCTATCCTCGACCGCGAGCTGGGACCACCGCCGGAGCGCATCACCTTCGAGGGCGCCACCACCACGCCGCCGGAGTTCCTCACCAAGGTCCTGCGCCTCAACCTGGACGACTACGTCGAGATGATTTCCACCCTCTCGCTCCCCTTCCACACCGTCGGCGAGTACAAGGTGCCCGACAACTGGTGGCGCGACGCCTCCTACCACAATGTTCCCCTCGGCGAGTGGTACGCGGGGATCAAGCAGGCGGTGGCGGCCGGCTATACCGTCGCGATCGGCGGCGACGTCTCCGAGCCCGGCATCAACGGCTTCGAGGACGCGGCGGTGATCCCCAGCTTCGACATCCCGCCGGAGTACATCGACCAGGACTCGCGCGAGCTCCGCTTCGAGAACCACGCGAGCGAGGACGACCACGGCATCCACCTGGTCGGCATGACGGCGACCCCGGACGGCCACGAGTGGTTCCTGATCAAGGACTCCGGCAGCTCCTCACGCTGGGGCAAGTTCGAGGGCTACTACTTCTACCGCGACGACTACATCCGCCTGAAGATGCTTACCTACACCGTGCACAAGTCGGCGATCCCGGAGATCCTGGCCCAGTTCCAAGAACCGTGATTCGTGGTTCGTGGCCCGTGGTCCGCGGCCCGTGGTCCGTGGTCCGTGGATCATGGGTCGGCTCGCCCAAATGGGGCATAGGCGCTGGCCAAAGCTCGCTGCGTTGCCTGGACCTGGACCTGGACTTGGACGTGGACCTGGACCTGGACCACTTTGCCTGACTTGAGCTGGCGCAGGCTCGCTCGCTTGACGGGCCCTGGTCGGTCTCGGCCTGGGGTGCGGCGTCTCGCGCCTCAACCCGGGGAGCGGCCGGGGGGCGGCTCCCAGAGCTCAACGCGGTTGCCCTCGGGATCCATGACCCAGCCGAACTTGCCGAACTCGGAGGTCTCGGTGCGCTCGTCGACGGTGCAGCCTTCCGCGCGCAGGGCTTCGAGCACGGCGGCGAGATCGGCGACCCGATAGTTGACCATGAACGGCGCGGTGCTGGGGTCGAAGTATCCGGAGGAGGCGGGGAAAACGCTCCACACCGTCGCCCCCTCCGTTTCTGGCGTTTCCGGCTCGTGCCAGCGGAAGGTCACGCCGCCCCACTCCTGGACGTCGAGGCCAAGGTGCCGGCGATACCATTCACGCAGCGCCACAGCATCGCTCGCCTTGAAGAAGATGCCACCGATGCCGGTCACGCGTTGCATTGTCGCCTCCCCAACTCCCCACCCCGAGCGCCGGAGTGATTCTGCGCCCGACTCCTAACTTGGCCGCCCCGCCGCCTGCGCCATCGCTTCCGTCTCCTCGCGGTTGGGCCCGTAGATGCTCGGCACGCGCAGCCCGGCCTGGCGCATGAGCACGCTCACTTGGCCGCGGTGGTGGATCTCGTGGATGATGAGGACGGTCAAGGTGAAAGCGCGCTTCCACTTCTCGCCGTACATCTCGTCCTTGACCTGCAGCGTGGCGTCGCTCCAGTCGCGCGCGACCTGGTCGAGCAGCGACCAGGCGACATGCTTGTGGGTCTCGGCAATCGTTGATGCCGAATCCGGCACGGGCGCGTCGTGTGGCGGTCCTTCGAAACTCAGGCCGGTGTGGCTCCCCATCTCGGGGATCGAGGTGGTCAGATGCCACGCGATTTCTCCCAGGGTACGATCCTCAGGAGCCACGCGCTGTTCCAGCGAGGCATCGGTGAGCGCCGCCAGCACGCGCGCGGTGATCTCGCTTTCGGCGGTCCACATCTTCTTGAACTCGGCAATCGAGCAGATCATCTATCACTCCCTCCCTGGCGCAAGACAGTACGACCGCGGCGCCGCGCGGTCAAGCTCGCCGCGGCGATCCGGGATAGAATGCGCCGGGTGCAAGGCACGCCGAGCTCGGGTGTGGTCCCTTCGCAGGAGCAGGCAGTGAGTCCCTGAGGGTGCCACCGGATCCGTGCATCGTTTGTCTTTGCCGCAAGACCAAGGGGGACTGTGCATGCGATTCCGACGCTCCTTTCAGGCGTTTGTCGTCACTTTCGCGACCTCCTCGCTGGCGCCTCTCGGGCACGCTGAAGGGCGGGACCCGGCATGGCAGGCGGCCGCCACCCGCGACGGGCGCGTCGCCGCCATCGTGGAGCTGGCCGGCGCGCCGGCGGCGGTGGTGTACGCGCAGGCGCTCGGAGCCCAGGTCGTGGCCAGCGATCCTCGACTGAGCGCCGAGACGCGGGCGACGCAGGCGGCGCAGGCGCAGTTGGCGCGGATCGCGCAGGCCCAGGCTGACCTCTTGCCGGCGCTCGAGGGCCGCGAAATCGGCGCGCAGGTGATCTACCGCGTGCAACGAGTCCTGAACGCGATCGCGATCGAGGTCGAGCCCGGCAAGCTCAACGCCATCCGCGCCCTGCCCGGCGTCAAGGACGTGTTGCCGCTCCTGCCGATGGTGCAGGACCACCAGACCTCCGTGCCCTGGATCGGCGCCCCGCAGATGTGGAACCCGTCGGGACTCAACCTCACAGGGAAAGACATCAAGGTGGGTGTGATCGACAGTGGCATCGACTACATCCACAAGGACTTCGGCGGCAGCGGCAACTACTCCGGCCAGAGCTACACCGACAGCGTCGTGCCCTGGACCACAAGCGTCGTGGGCGGCACGGACTTCTGCGGCGACGCCTACGATGGCTCGGACAGCGGAACGCCGGACGGCGACCCGATGGACTGCACCGACAACGGCCATGGAACCCATGTGGCGGGGACGATCGGCGGCCTGGGCGTGACTGCCGCCGGCAGCACCTACGGCGGGCCGTACGACGCGAGCACCGACTACTCGGGATTCAAGATCGGCCCGGGCGTGGCGCCTGGCGCCAAGCTGTACGCACTGCGCGTCTTCGGCTGCAGCGGCTCGACCCGCCTGACGAATCGCGGCGTGGAATGGGCGCTCGATCCCAACGGCGACGGCAACTTCTCCGACCGTCTCGACGTCATCAACCTCTCGCTCGGCTCGGGCTTCGGCACGACCCGGGACACCACCGCCATGGCCTGTGAGAACGCGGCGGCGGCAGGCATCGTCGTCGTCGCGGCGGCGGGCAACAAGGGCGACACCTACGGCATCGTCGACTCCCCCGGCGTGGCTTCCCGTGCCATCTCCGCCGCCGCCTCGCTCGACAGCGAGTTCAAGGGCGGGGCGATGCAGGTCACAAACCCGGCGGAGATCGCCGGCGACTATGTCGCCTGGGCCCCGCTTTTCGGCCCTGCCACCCCGGTGGCGGGAGTGACAGCCCCGGTTGTGGCGGTGGCACCGTTTGACGCCTGCGCCGCGATCACCAACGGCGCCGAGATCAACGGGCGCATCGCCCTGCTGGCACGGGGCACCTGCACCTTCGTCGCCAAGGTCAAGGCCGCCCAACTGGCCGGCGCGGTGGGTGTGATCGTCACCAACAACGTTGCGGACCCGGTCTGGGTCACGATGGCGGGCAGCGACCCGACCATCACCATCCCGTCCGTCTTCATCTCCCAGCAGGATGGCCAGGCTCTCCAGGGCAAACTGCCGAGCCCCGGGGTGACGTCCACCATCTGGGTGCTGTCGGCCGCCGACAGTGCCGCCACGTTCACCGGGCGGGGGCCACGCCGCGAGGACGATGTCCTCAAGCCCGATCTCGCCGCGCCCGGCTACAGCATCACCTCGGCCAAGGCCCGCAGCGGCGCCGAGTCGGTGGCCTTCAGCGGCACCTCGATGGCCACCCCCCACATCGCCGGGGCGATGGCACTGCTCAAGCAGCTCCACCCCACCTGGTCGGTCGGCGAGCTCAAGGCGCTGGCGATGAACACCGCCGCCGACATGTACGCCGGCGCGGGCATGGCCGGTGGGCTGCAGAGCCCGAGCTTGACTGGCGCGGGCCGCGTCGATCTTCCCCGCGCCGGCGCCAGCTCGCTCATTGCCTACGACGCCGATCACCTCGAGCTCGTCAGCATCTCGTTCGACCCCCTCGAGGTGACGGATACGGCTTCGCTCCTGCGCAGCGTCCGCGTCGACAACAAGGGCGCCACTGAAGAGACGCTGACCCTCGGCTACCTCGCGGCCAGCGACCTCGCCGGCGTCGAGGTCTCGTTCCCGGGCGGGTCGCCCATCAGCGTGTCTGTTGGCAGCAGCACGATCTTCACCGTGCAGCTCGACGCCACCGCCGCCGAAATGAGACACAGTCGCGTTTCCGGCATCGCCGCCACCCAGGACGGTCGGCCTCGCCACTGGATCAGCGAGGAATCAGGCTTCGTCACCCTCACCCCGGGAACCGGCCCGGCGCTGCGCATTCCGCTGCGCCTCGCCGCCCGTCCGGTCGCCACCCTGGCGGCTGCTGAGAGCGCCCTGATCCTGGGCGCGGCGAACGGGACGCTTGACGTCCACCTCACCGGCAAGGGCCTTGCCACTGGCAGTGCGTACCCGGTTGACATCGTGTCGCTGCTCACGCCCGCCGAGCTGCAGTACATCGGCGAGCCATACCCGCGCTCGACCGGCAAGAGCGCGGCGCTCGCCTATGCCGGCGTGGTGAGCGACTATGCGTATCGCGCCGCCAACGGCGGCGGCATCGCCGACACCACGGTCCTGTTCGTGGCCGCCACCC
This sequence comes from Acidobacteriota bacterium, assembly GCA_043807175.1. Lineage (GTDB taxonomy): Bacteria > Acidobacteriota > Thermoanaerobaculia > Thermoanaerobaculales > Thermoanaerobaculaceae > JAZDGE01. Next base: position 3,137 of record JAZDGE010000305.1, on the reverse strand, counting down.
AGGCCGACTGGAGATCCGCGCACGAGGTCGGCTTCGTCATCGACATCGACACCAACCGAGACGGCGCCAATGACTTCCAGCTCACCGCCGACGCCTACTCCACCTTCCTCGACGCCGAGGATTACCCCAACGACGTGATCGGCGCCAAGCTCTGCCCGCTGCCCTCGGGGCCCTGCAGTTGGGCCGGCTACGCCAATGTCTTCTCCGCCGCCGAGCGTGACACGCCGCTTTTCTCCACCAATGTCGGCGTGCTGCCGGTGCCGGCGTCCATGCTCGGCCTCACTGAGGCCAATGCAGCGTTCAGCTACACGATCGCGACCCAGCATGTGGACTACGGCGACATCACCACGACGCCCAGGCTCGCCTACAGCCTCACGCGGCCCGGTTTGCTGCCGGCGCTCGCGGGGCGTCCGCCGGTAGCCGCGGCCGGCGGAGATGTGCTGTCGATCGACCACCACCGCGATGACTTCACTACCCTCGGCTCCAAGGGCCTGCTCCTCATCCACCACCATAACGGCAGCGGAGCGCGGGCGCAGGCGCTGCTCGCCACCACCACCGACTGCGCCCTCGCCTGCGCCGCGACCGTGCCGGCCACCGCGGCAACCGGCAGCGCCGCCGCCTTCGAGGCGACGGCCACACTCGCCCCTTGCCAGGGCGAGATCACCTATGAGTGGGACTTCGGCGATGGCAGCGCGCGGGCTTCCGGCGCCAGTGCCACGCACAGCTACGCTGCCGCCGGGACCTACACCTGGCAGCTCACCGCCAACGTCTCAGGTTTGACCTGTACGAGCGATGGGAGCATCACGGTAAGCGAGCCCGCGACCGGCAGGCGGCCGCGCCGGCGCCTGGCCACCGCGGTCACGCCGTAGGGTGAGGCTTGGGGATTGGGGGTTGGGGATTGGGGATTGAGGCGGGAGGCTTGAGGGTTGGGACTTGAGGCCTGGGGACCGGATGTCAGTTCTCGGGGATCGGGATTCGCGCCAGCTTCTGCCAGAGGGGCCGCCGCCGGAGAGCAAGAACGACCCGGCGCTGCACGTGGTGCTGGTGCATCCGGAGATCGCGTGGAACACCGGCAACGCGGGGCGCACCTGCCTTGCCGCCGGCGCCCAGTTGCACCTCGTGCGGCCGCTCGGGTTCTCTCTCGACGAGCGCGAGCTGCGCCGCGCCGGCCTCGACTACTGGGAGCGCGTCAACCCCGCCATCTGGCGCGACTGGAGCGACCTCGAGGCCCGACTGCCCGCGTTCGGCGAGTCGTTCCTCTTCTCGGCCGAGGGCACGCGCGAGCTGTGGACGGTTCGCTTCCCCGCACGCGCCGTGCTCATCTTCGGCCGCGAGAGCGCCGGCTTGCCCGCCGAGCTGCGCCACCGCTTCGCCGGTAGTCTGGTCAAGATCCCGATGGCCGATCCCGGCCTGCGCTCGCTGAACCTCTCGACCTCGGTGGCGATCGCCGTCTATGAGGCGCTCCGCCAGCGGCGCGTATAGGACCTCCAGGTCCGGCACTCCGATTCACCAAGCCGGACTATGGCTGCCAGGTCCGCCGCTGTTGAGCCGTGCCTGTCTTGCGCCGCTGCAGGCGAGTGGCGGCCTCGCGGCAAAGCCGCTTGGGTTCAGGAGGCCTACTCGTAGTGGGTCCACATGCGGAGGACCTTGACGGTGTGGGCGTCTTCGAGTAGTTGATAGACAAGCCGGTGCTGAATGTTGATGCGACGTGAGTAGGCGCCGGCGAGGTCGCCGACGAGCTTCTCGAAGCGTGGCGGGCTTTTGAAGGGATCTTCCGCAAGGAGGTCCAGCAGCGCCTCGGCCTTCCCGCGCAAGCTGGCGGCCGCAAGTTTCTCAGCGTCCTTCTGGGCCTGCTTCGTGAAGACGACCCGCCAGCGTCGGCGCGTCACCAGCCAGGCTCCGTGGCGCACTCCTCCAGAGGCGTCGCCATGCCCTCACGAATCGACTCTCGCACGCCAGGGACCGAGAGCAGGTAAAGGGTCTCCTGGATGGCGCGCCAGTCGTCTTCCGCGATGAGCACGGCACTGCCCCGCTTGCCGGCGATGACGATCGGCTCATGCGAGCTGGCCGCCTCGTCGACCAGGTGGTAGAGGCGATCGCGTGCCTCGCTGACTCGAATCGGTCCCATCAGAACCCCCAGCAGCAATCGTACGAGTTTTCGTACGTGCCGTCAACCTGGATACCGGTGATATCCTTCGCGGGTCATCGCCGATCAGCGAGGAGGTTGGGATGCCCGTCAAGCGTGAGGCCAAGACGACAAAGAAGCCGAAGGCGGTCGAAGTCGCGGGAGCGGAAACGCTGCCATTCGACGGGACCGGTGATGAGGGCGAGGCGGCCGCATTCGAGGAGGTCGCCGAGCGGGTACGCGCCAGAGAGGCGTCGCCGGTGCGCCGCGCCGCGCAGGAGCGACACGAGAGAGAGGTGCTCGAGAGCACCGCGACCGCCACGGTCGAGGGCGTGATTCATTCGATCGCCGAGCTGCGGCTGGGCGTCGACGGCGCCCTCGACACCCTGTCGAGCTCGCTCGTTGAGCAGGCGAAGAAGCTCCAGCAGCTCGAGGAGGCGGAGCGGCTCCGCAAGCAACGCATCGAGGAGCTTTCCGACGTGCAGGTGGCCGCGGACACGCTGGCCGACCTCGTCGCGCGGCACGACCGGGAGCGCGAGGAGTTCGAGAAGGAACGTGCGGCCACGCAGGCGGCGTGGCAGGCCGAGAAGGAGCGCTTCGAGCGCGAGCTGGACGAGCACAAGGCTTTGCAGCGCAAGCTGTGGGTGCGCGAGGAGGAGGAGTACGCCTACGAGCGCAAGGTCAAGCGGGCGCGCGAGGAAGCCGACTATCAGGTGAAGCGCCAGGCAATGCTGGCGTCACTCGGCGACGAGAAGGCGCGCGCCGAGGCCGAGCTGGCGGCGCGCGAGCAGGCGGTGGCAAACCGCGAGTCCGCGCTGGCTGACCTCGAGGCGCGGGTGGAAAGCTTCCCGAAAGAGCTCGATGCGGCGGTCGCCCGCGAAGTTGCGAGGGCGCGCGCCGAGGTCGAGGACCGCGCGCGCGTCGAGGCGGCGCTGCGCGCAAAGGACGTCGAGGGCGGCGAGAAGCTGCTCAAGCTGCAGATCGCCAACCTTGACAACATCGTCAAGGAGCA